>JAOTWM010000632.1 GCA_029862885.1 Gammaproteobacteria bacterium | reverse complement strand
GATCGCGGTGCCGTCGTACTTCGACCAGGTCAAGCGCGCGCGTCGTGCCGATGCGCGCGAGGCGTTGTCCGATCTTGCGACCAGGCAAGAGCAGTTCTTTTTGGATAACAAGGCCTATACAAACGTCGTCACAGACTTGGGCCGTCCTGCGTCTTCGGTGAACGATTACTTTGACATCGACATCCCGGTGTTCTCGACAACCACGTATACATTGCGGGCCACGGCCGTGGGCAACCAGGTTAAGGATACGGACTGTCCGGCGCTGACGTTGGATCAGGCCGGAGTCCGGTCGCCGCTGGCGTGTTGGCGGTAGGGGCGTGTGTCGGTAGGGCGGAATGAGCGCAGCGAACGCCGCCGTTATTTATTAGGGTAATACGTCACTCGTTTGCCGGCGTTCGGCCTTGCCTCTAGCCGGCCTCCGATTCCTCCGGACCGGCCTTATTCGCCCAGCTTCTGCCGTAAGATCTCGTTGACCTGTTTCGGGTTGGCTTTGCCACCGCTGGTCTTCATGACTTGGCCGACGAGGAAGCCGAGCACTCTATGTTGGCCCGCCCGGTATTGATCGACCTGCTCGGGGTGATTCGCGACGATTTGATCGACAATGCGTTCTATCTCGCCACTGTCTGAGATCTGCTTTAAACCGCGGTGTTCGATGATGGCATCCGGATTGCCGCCTTGTTCCCACATCACGTCGAATACGGTTTTGGCGATTTTCCCGGAGATGGTGCGGTCGTTGATGCGCCGGATCAACTGCCCGAGCCGGGCCGGGGTGACGGGCACCGCATTGATTTCGATGTCGTCGCGATTCAGACGGGCCATTAACTCGCCATTGACCCAGTTGGCCGCACTCTTGGCGTCGCTCGCGGCTGAGGCCACGGTCTCGAAGTATTTCGCTATGTCTCTGGTTGCGGTGAGCTGGGCCGCGTCGGTGGCCGACAGCCGGTATTCCTCCATGAACCGTGCACGTTTGGCGGCCGGCAATTCCGGCAATGTGTCACGGACAGCGTCGATAAACGCGTCGTCCAGCACCATCGGC
This sequence comes from Gammaproteobacteria bacterium, assembly GCA_029862885.1. Classification (GTDB taxonomy): domain Bacteria; phylum Pseudomonadota; class Gammaproteobacteria; order Arenicellales; family JAOTWM01; genus JAOTWM01. Next base: position 1,581 of record JAOTWM010000632.1, on the reverse strand, counting down.
GGCAGATCGGGGTCCGGAAAATAGCGGTAATCGTGAGCGTCTTCCTTGCTGCGCATCGGCCGGGTTTCGTTGCTATCTGGGTCGAACAAGCGCGTTTCCTGCACGATCGTGCCGCCATCCTCCAGAATCTCGATCTGCCGCTCGATCTCGAATTCGATCGCCCGCTCCACGAACCGGAACGAGTTGATGTTCTTGGTTTCGGTGCGTGTGCCGAGATCGGACTGGCCCTGCGGGCGCACCGAGACATTGGCATCGCAGCGAAACGAGCCCTCCTGCATATTACCGTCGCTGATGTCGAGATAGCGCACCAGCGTGTGTATCGCCTTCAAATACGCCACGGCTTCGGCGGAAGAGCGCATATCGGGTTCGGAGACGATTTCGATGAGCGGCGTACCGGCACGGTTCAGATCGATGCCTGTCATACCGTGAAAATCCTCGTGCAGGGATTTGCCCGCGTCTTCTTCGAGGTGCGCGCGGGTGATGCCGATCGTCTTTATGGCATCGCCGACTTGGATTTCGAGGCGGCCGCCGGCTACGATCGGCAGCTCGAATTGGCTGATCTGGTAACCCTTTGGCAGGTCCGGATAGAAGTAGTTCTTGCGCGCAAATACGGAGGTCCGATTGACCGTGGCATCCACGGCCAGACCGAATTTTACGGCCATGCGTGCGGCTTCCTCGTTCATAACCGGCAGCACCCCCGGCAACGCGATATCCACCGCACAGGCCTGCGTATTGGGCTCGGCGCCATAGCGCGTGGCCGCGCCCGAGAATATCTTGCTAACGGTACGCAGCTGACAGTGAATCTCAAGCCCGATTACCGATTCCCAAACCATTAGGCGAAGCCCTTCGGAATTCGCGAGTGCCAGTCGGTGGCTTGCTGGAAGCGGTGGCCGAAGTTGAGCAGCCGGGCCTCATCCAGGTAGCGGCCGATCAATTGCAAGCCAATCGGCAGCCCCGCGGCGTCGAATCCGCACGGGATAGACAGTCCCGGCAAGCCCACGAGATTCACCGTATTGGTGTAGGTATCATTCAAATACATCGCAATCGGGTCGTCGCTCTTGGCGCCGTGCTGAAACGCGGTGGTGGGCGTGGTTGGGCCCATGATCACGTCGCATTGCTCGAACGCGGCCGCGAAGTCCTGCGCGATGAGCCGCCGTAGCTTCAGGGCTTTCAGGTAATACGCATCGTAATAGCCGGCCGACAACACGTAGGTGCCGATCATGATGCGCCGCCTGACCTCGGCGCCGAACCCCTGGCCGCGGGTTTTCTTGTACATATCCACCAAATCGGTGTAATCCTCGGCACGAAAACCGTAGCGTACGCCGTCGAATCGCGACAAGTTGGAGGACGCCTCCGCGGGCGCGATGACGTAGTAGCACGGGATACCGAGTTCGCTGTTCGGCAGCGAGATATTGACGATCCGGGCGCCGAGCGCCTCGAATTGCTTGATGGCGTCCTGCACGGCCGCGGCCACGCTCGGTTCAACGCCATCGCCCCCGAATTCCTTGGGCAGGCCGATCTTGAGGCCGAAAATCGAGTCTCCGAGTCCCACGCTATAGTCATCGACCGGGGCATCGACCG
>JAOTWM010000129.1 GCA_029862885.1 Gammaproteobacteria bacterium | reverse complement strand
GACACCGACATTCGTCGATTTCCTGCACAATTTGCCATTTTACGGCTTGGCCGTGTTGTGCATCGATGACGCGAATGTGCAGCGGATCAAATCGGCGGTGCGCAAACCCGTCATTACCTATGGTACGGATGCAGCGGCCGATTTGCGCGCGCTCGACGTCGCGCAGCACGGAACGCGGATGCGGTTCCGCGCGGTTCGTGCCCAACGTCGGGACATTGATGTCGAGCTGGCAATACCCGGTAATCACAACGTGCTCAATGCTCTCGCCGCGATCGCGATCGGGCAGGAATTAGGTATTGACGATGCCGCGATCGTCGCTGGGCTTGCTGGATTCGAAGGCATCGGACGCCGCTTTGAGTTGCGCGGCGCCGTTGGTGTGACCGGTGGTGAAGCGTTGCTGGTCGATGACTATGCGCATCATCCGCGCGAGTTGGCGGCGACCTTACAGGCCGCGGCCGGCAGTTGGCCGGAGCGGCGCCGTGTGGCGGTGTTTCAACCGCATCGATATACGCGTACCCGCGATCTACTCGATGACTTTGCGCAGGTGCTGGAACGACAAGACCCGCTAATCATCACCGAGGTCTACCCCGCTGGCGAGAACCCGATTAGTGGCGCCGACGGCCGTGCGCTATGCCGAGCCATCCGGGCCAGGGGTAAAGTTGATCCGATATTCGTAGAAAACCTTACGGATTTACCGGAAATATTGGCGGCAATTGTGCAACCTGATGACATTATCTTGACGCTGGGCGCCGGTGATATCGGTCAGGTCTCGCGGCGCCTTGCACACTCGCAATTAGCCGTACCACAACGGGTGCGAGGGTGACGATGGGTAGCGTGTGCCGCCGATGGAAAATCGACGCGCCGGCCGATGTCGCGGGCCGATTGTCGCGCAATGAGCCCATGGCGCGTCATACCAGTTGGCGTGCCGGTGGTAGCGCGGACCTGATGTACAACGCGTCAGATCTGGCGGATTTGGTACGATTTTTGAGGCAGTTACCCGTGGAGCTGCCGATATTATGGCTCGGTTTGGGAAGTAACCTGCTAGTGCGCGATGGCGGGTTTCGCGGTGTCGTTATTGCAACCCAAAAAGCGCTGACGGACATCGCACGGCCGGAACCGTCAGCATTGAGGGTGGGTGCTGGTGTGACCGGGGCAAAGCTCGCGCGATTTGCCGTACGAGCGGGTCTGTCGGGCGCCGAATTTCTTGCCGGAATTCCGGGAACGTTAGGGGGGGCATTGGCTATGAACGCCGGCGCATTCGGTTTTGAAACCTGGAATCTGGTGCGCAGTGTGCAAACCATCGATCGTCACGGCGCGATTCGCGAACGCGTAGCCAGAGAGTATCGAATCGGTTATCGCTCGGTGACCGGCCCACCCGGGGAGTGGTTTACTGCTGCCCAATTGCAGTTTGTGCGCAATTTCGACGACAGCACAGTATCCATTAAGGAATTACTTGCGAAGCGCGGTGCTTCGCAGCCGGTGCAAAGCGCTAATGCCGGGTCGGTATTTCGGAATCCGCCCGGCGACTACGCGGCGCGTTTAATCGAGGCGGCAGGGCTGAAAGGGGCTCGGTGCGGAAACGCGATGGTATCCACGCAGCACGCAAATTTCGTCGTAAATACGGGTGGCGCGACCGCCCACGACATCGAGCAGCTGATCACGCGATTGCAACGACGGGTTAGGGAACATTCGGGAGTGGAATTGGAAACCGAAGTGAAAATTGTCGGTGAAAGTGCGATACACGCTAAATGTTGATATTTTTAGGAAAATAGCCCCAATATGTTGTTATTTATGGTTACAATACGCCCCCGGGTACACAACCGGGTAGGCGGGGATTGAACGGGAGTTCGACGGTGTCGGGAGGCGGACATTCGAGCGGCGAGCCGCGCGGTTGGCGTGCAGTTGTATGGTTTGCCACGTCGCTTGTGGCGTTGACGCTGCTCGCGATCGCCGCAGACCAATTGCTGCGACCCGATGCGTTTCCGGTGCGCCAGATTCGGATTTCCGGAAAACTTACCCATGTTAAGCCCGAGGATATACAGCAGGCCGTGCTACCCCACGCGCGTGGAAACTTCTTCACCGTGAATATTGATCGCTTGGAGCGTGTCGCCACCGCGCTGCCATGGATTTACAAGGCCACGGTGCGTCGGGAGTGGCCACGCACGATGCATGTTCGGGTCCAGGAACAACAGCCGATGGCGCGTTGGGGTGAGTCGAATTGGTTAAACAGCGACGGCGAAATCGTGCAGCTGCCATTGGTGCCGGGCATGGAACGAATGGCGTTATTGACGGGCCCGGCCGGCACGTCCCGCGACGTCGCACAACGCTACCGGCAGTGGGGATCGATCTTGGCGACCAGTGGCATGCGAATTAAGAGTCTCACATTGTCGGAACGCCGTGCCTGGCGGCTACAGGTACGTATGCCAACGCAAGTGTCGACGGTCGCCGTGACCACGGAGTCAACCTGGATCGACGGTGCAATTCTGGACATCGTTATCGGTAAGCACGACATCGACGCACGGGTAACGCGATTCGCGCGGGCGTTGGCCGCAGCGCCAGGGCCGCAATGGTTGCAGGCGCAACGCGTCGATCTGCGATATCCAAACGGGTTCTCGGTGCGATGGATGCCCGGGGTTGAGTACTCGGATCAGCCGATGAGCACGACGGAGCCCGATCAGGCATGAGAAACCGCGGCGCGAATCGCAAAACCGACGAACGACTGGTGGTGGGGCTCGATATTGGCACGTCCAAGGTTTTGGCAATTGTCGGTGAGATTTCGCCGACCGGAGAAATTGAGATTATTGGCGTCGGCTATCATCCGGCACGCGGACTACGCAAAGGCGTTGTCGCGAATATCGAATCTACCGTGCAATCGATTCAGCGTGCTGTGGAGGAAGCCGAACTCATGGCCGGCTGCCAAATCTACTCGGTGTTTGCCGGCATCGCGGGAGCTCACATCAACAGTTTTAATTCCCACGGCGTAGTGGCGATTCGCGATAAAGAAGTTGGCCAAAGCGACATGGAGCGGGTAATTGAAGCCGCTCGCGCTCTGGCGATCCCGAATGACCAGAAAATCCTGCACATATTGCCCCAGGACTTCCTGATCGACGGCCAGGACGGAATCCGCGAACCGATCGGAATGAGCGGTGTGCGCCTCGAGGCCAAAGTCCACATCATAACCGGAGCCGTGAGTGCGGCGCAGAACATCACCAAATGCATTCGCCGCTGCGGGCTTGAAGTAGACGATATTATTCTCGAACAGCTTGCCTCCAGTCAGGCCGTGTTGACTGACGACGAAAAAGAGTTGGGCGTCGGCATGATCGATATCGGTGGTGGCACTACCGATATTGCGGTGTTTACGGACGGCGCAATTCGCCATACTGCGGTGATTCCGATTGCCGGCGATCAGGTTACCAACGATATCGCCGTGGCGTTGCGTACACCGACTCAGGCGGCTGATGAAATCAAGAAAAAATACGGTTGCGCGTTGACGCAATTGGCCAGTGGCGATGAGACGATAGAAACACCGAGCGCCGGTGATCGGGCGCCACGCAAGCTCGCTCGCCACACCTTGTCGGAAGTCATCGAACCCCGAATTGAGGAGCTTTACGGCCTTGCGCAAGCGGAACTAAGGCGCTCTGGTTTCGAGGAATTACTGGGTTCGGGAATCGTACTCACCGGCGGTAGTTCCAAAATGGAAGGCATGGTGGAACTCGCCGAAGAAGTGTTCCACATCCCGGTTCGGCAAGGGCTTCCACAGTACGCCGGCGGTCTGAGCGAAGTGATTCGGAACCCGGTTTTTTCAACGGGAGTTGGGCTCATCCATTTTGGGTACAACAATCGTGGTGCGGCGATGAGCGAACCCGAATCCAGCGCCGGATTTCGAAATATTTTTGAACGAATGCGCAGTTGGTTTCAAGGTAGTTTTTAGAGATGAAAACGTGATGAATTTCGGTGGTTTTTTCGATAACCAAGGCACTCTTCGGCGGCGAAGACAGGAGGACTAGTTATGTTTGAGTTGTTAGATACGGTCGGCCAACAGGCGGTCATCAAAGTCATCGGAATCGGTGGTGGCGGCGGTAATGCCGTCGATCATATGGTGACGTCGCAAATCGAAGGCGTCGATTTCATTAACGCCAACACAGATGCGCAGACGCTCAACCGCTCCAGCGCACGTACGATCTTGCAACTCGGCTCCAATCTAACCAAGGGGCTTGGGGCCGGCGCCGATCCTGAAATCGGCCGCCAGGCGGCGATGGAAGATCGGGATCGAGTCGCCGAGGCCTTGGACGGTGCGGATATGTTGTTTATTACCGCGGGAATGGGCGGCGGTACCGGTACGGGGGCGGCGCCTATCATCGCGCAACTTGCACGTGAGCGGGGAATCCTCACCGTGGCTGTCGTGACCCGCCCGTTTCCATTTGAAGGCCGCAAACGCATGGAAATTGCGGAACAGGGAATCGGAGCACTATCCGAACACGTCGACTCTCTGATAACGATTCCGAACGAGAAAGTGCTGGATGTGATGGGTAAGCAAGCGACCCTATTGGATGCCTTCGCCAAGGCCAACGACGTGCTACTCAATGCGGTGCAGGGTATTTCCGAACTCATCACTCGCCCGGGGCTCATCAATGTGGATTTCGCTGACGTGACTACTGTGATGGCTGAAATGGGTATGGCAATGATGGGGTCGGCCACCGCCAACGGCGATGAACGGGCCGCGGACGCCGCCCGTGCCGCGATATCCAGCCCATTATTGGAAGACATCGATATTTCTGGTGCCAAGGGTATCCTGGTGAATGTCACCGCTGGGATGGATATGGCGATCGGTGAGTTCGCGGAGGTCGGCGATACGATTCGCGAATTTGCGTCAGAGGATGCGACTGTTGTAATTGGCACAGTATTGGACCCCGAAATGGCCGGTGACCTTCGGGTTACGATGGTCGCGACCGGAATTGGCCAAGCTCGGGCCACGCCCAATCCCTATAAAGTCGTGCATTCGAGTCCGGTCCGCCGCGCCGTCAATTACGAGGATCTGGATACCCCGACCGTCATTCGTAACCGCCGTAGCGGGCGCATGGAGGGGGCGGCCGCCGTGGCCGAACCAGAGGAGGCGAACATGGATTATCTGGACATTCCGGCATTTCTGCGAAAGCAGGCCGACTAATTGGCGATTCGTTTTGTGGGTCTGCGGTGCTCGGACCATGGCCCTCTTGTACAGACCGGTACACAAAAGTGCCAAATTCGTGTAGGATTCGCGCGTTCCGGGGAGGGACCGCCAAGCCGTGCGTTGTGCGCCATCCATCAGAATAACACCCTGGTTTTCCAATGATTAAGCAACGAACACTAAAAAATGTCATTCGTGCGACCGGTGTTGGCCTGCATACTGGCGAAAAGGTCTATTTAACCCTGCGCCCGGCGGCGCCGGAGACCGGAATTGTATTTCGCCGCGTCGATCTGGATCCGGCCATCGATGTGCCCGCTCGGCCCGAAAATGTGAGCGATACCCGTCTGTCAACGACGCTCGAGCGTGACGGGGTAAAGATTTCAACGGTGGAGCATCTGATGTCCGCGTTTGCGGGGCTCGGCATCGATAACGCGTATGTGGACCTTACCGCGGCCGAAGTGCCGATAATGGACGGCAGTGCCGGCCCGTTTGTATTTTTGATCCAATCAGCAGGTATCGAAGAGCAGGGAACACCGAAACGTTTTATTCGAATCAAGAAACGTGTGCAGATCCAGGATGGCGACAAATGGGTCCGCTTTGAGCCGCTGAACGGTTTCAAAGTGTCATTCACAATCGACTTCGATCATCCGATTTTTAAGAATTCAGTACAGGTGGCGAGCGTGGATTTTTCGACGACCTCATTTGTAAAGGAAGTCAGTCGCGCCCGCACCTTTGGGTTTATGCAAGATCTTGAAGCCTTACGCGACGCAGGCCTCGCGCGGGGCGGCAGTCTCGATAATGCCATCGTTATGGATTCGTTCCACATTCTTAACGAAGACGGACTGAGGTACGAGGACGAGTTTGTAAAGCATAAGGTTTTGGATGCAATTGGTGATTTGTATTTACTGGGTCACCCGTTGATCGGTGCATTTAGTGCCCACAAGTCTGGGCATTCGCTCAATAACAAACTGTTACGTGAAATGGTTAGCGACGAAACAGCGTGGGACTTGGTGTCGTTTGACGATATGAGTCAGGCACCAATCGCATTCATGCGACCCATTCCGGCGATTTAGACGCCTGTCATACTTCGGGAATCGTAGCGAGGCCGGAGGGAGAGTCCAGATTACGGATCGATTGAGGCGAATCGCGAACTACTTAACGAGTTAATTCGACAAGCTGGGCCGAGTTTCCCGCCGCAGTCGATTTGCCGTAAGTCCGACAGGCACCCAGCGAGAACTATTACCGGCGGCCACCCGAACACCGGTCGCCATGTTCGGCAAGTTTGTTCAGCGATTGGCGTAAGCGCTGATCGGAAACGGTAGTCGCCACCTTTCGCAGCAGTTCGGCGGTGGCGGGCGACAACCGTGGGGCAGCAGCAGCACGGGATTGCGTCGCACTCGATGCAGGTGCGACACGTACTCGAATATTGACGATCCCGGCATAGCCGTTAGCCTGTACACCACAAAGGAGGAAAGTCTGTTGGTGCCGAATTTTGTTGGCCCACAGCGGTGAATTAGCGTGGACGACCAGAGCGTCACCCGACGCATATATTGAGTCCGTGTGATCCGCGATCGCACGCCCCGCTACCTCCCGCCAGATTTCCCCCAGCGACCGATCGTTGTCGGTATCCGGTACGGTCGGACAACGAATGTTCAACTGCGCGAAGAACGAAGCCAGTTTTTGCAGTGTTGGGTTTGCCATCGCCGCTACATTATAGAGTAACGCGATTGGCTCGGAAATTTCACTAGGGTGGACCATGGGTCTGGAATTCTTAATTCGGGTAAGTCGTAATCCGAGCTGTGCGGTCACGGCGCAACTCGTGCAATTCGAGCGGATCGAAGATCGGGCTTCTTGGTTAGGCAACCACCGTTTGATTCGCCCGGACTTTCGCATAGACCCGTTAGCGCGGTTCCCCCACAGCTGCAGCTTCGGCAATCAATATTCCAGCAGTTGCACCGACTGCTTGGCCCGGATTCCCCTGAAACGTCAACCTTTCACAAAATATCACGGCTAGAGGACCTACGATGCGAATAGTCCTGACCCCTGAATCAACGGACGGCCAGCAAAAACAGAGCCTTGTCACTCGCGAGTTCCGATTTGGGTTCTTGCAGATTTTTATGGCGTGTCAGTCTTCGGTGCGTGGCTTATCGATTCGGAGCTTAGGGGTGTTGGGCATAGTGTTGTTGTTCGCCTTCAGCGCCGGTACCGGTGTGGCGGCGTATTTTGCCGCCGGCGAAGTTCAGGATTACCTCGCATCGCTTGAGACCAGCGAGACTCAACCGGCCGCAGTACCGCGGGTGACGCTCGCTGATCGGCGCCTGGCGGCGCACCACCGGGCCACTGCGGGCCAAATTTCGAAACGGCTTGCTGACCTTGAGCAGGCGATCCGTCATCAGCGCCAAGCGCTACGTGATGCTCGCGAGTCTGCGGATATCGAAATCGGTGAGATGGGGCGCCGCATTGGCGCATTGCAAGCTCATCTGGTTCGGCTCAACGCTTTGGGCCAACGGCTCGCCGAGGTCTCGGAATTGAATGCGGGAGAGTTCGATTTCGCGGACGAGCCAGCAATGGGCGGGCCGGATGTCGACGTATTGCCGCGCAAGACGGAAGTAGCAGATTTAATGAATACTCTTGACCAACTTACCCAGCATAGCAGCGACAACCACAAACAATTGGCAGTATTGGAATCTTTGATTGTCGGACGTGATCTCGCGGAGGCGATCTACCCGCAAGGCTGGCCGACGGACGGCGGTTGGCTATCGTCGCGTTACGGATATCGCCGTGATCCATTTACCGGGCGTCGTGCTTTCCATCGCGGCGTCGATATTGCGAATCGTAGCGACGCACCGATTCGTGCCGTTGCATCTGGAATTGTCACCGAAATCGGTAAAGATGACGGCTACGGCAATAGGATCGAAATTAGTCACGGTTTTGGATTCTCAAGCCGTTACGCCCATGTAGCGTCCGTGTTCGTCGCACCTGGTCAACGGGTCGAGCGAGGGGAGACGATCGCGGCCATCGGTAGCACAGGCCGCTCCACCGGGCCGCATCTCCATTTTGAATTGTTGGAAGATGCGAAGGCCGTCGACCCCGGTGATTTCCTGCGGGCAGCGAATTAGCACGCGCGAGCCACCCGCGATTGATGTTTGGCTAGCAAATTCGAGAGGCGAAGCCGCCCTACCTCCACGCTGGGATCCCGATACCGCCGTTCACGCCTAGTACCTGCATCTTTGTAGGTACCACTGCCCCGATACCGCGGCGATTGTTTCTGCATCGCTCTCGATTCTGGCTCCTGCTTCGTTCTCGGCTCGGACTTCCTGCTTCGCTCTACCGCCTCCATCCATGGAGTCGTACCGCGTCCGTCACTGGACTCGTACCACCTACATCCCTGTAGGCGTGCTCACGCTTAGTACCTACCGCCGTGTCGGCAATGGTTAAGAATCGCAAAGCTTCCACTTCCGCTCACGCCCGTCACCGCCGTCCATGTAGGCGACGCCCAAGCGGGTGATTTTCGACTCAGGCCAGCCGAGTATGAATTAATCGGAGGTTCCTTGATGTAAAATGTGCTTCGGCTTGCGTTTGTTGTTTTGCTCGAAAACACAATCATTTTCGTGCACAGCACCCAGTCCATCAAATGAGCTGTAAAACGGGATTTTCATGATATCGAATTTAGTGACCAAGGTTTTTGGGAGCCGTAACCAACGGTTGATTAAGTCTATGTCCAAGAATGTGGACGCGATCAATGCGCTGGAAGCTGAGATCAGCGCCCTGACTGATGCGGAGCTAGCTGCCAAAACCCCTGAGTTTAAGTCGCGATTGAGTGACGGCACGGATCTCGAATCGCTGTTGCCGGAAGCGTTCGCAGTGGTACGCGAAGCCGCGAAGCGGACGCTCGATATGCGCCATTTCGATGTGCAACTGATCGGGGGCATGGTGTTGCACCGCGGCAAGATTGCAGAAATGCGCACCGGCGAGGGTAAGACTTTGGTGGCAACACTGCCGGCGTATTTAAATGCGCTGGCGGGCGATGCCGTGCACGTAATTACCGTGAATGACTACCTGGCCAGGCGTGATGCCGACTGGATGGGGAAAATCTATGCGTTCTTAGGCATGAGTGTTGGTGTAATCGTGTCCGGTCAAGACGGTACTGCGAAACGAGAAGCCTACGCCGCCGACATTTTATACGGCACCAACAACGAATTTGGGTTTGATTACCTGCGTGACAATATGGCATTCGGTGCCGAGGATCGCGTGCAACGCGGCTTGGATTTCGCCATCGTGGATGAGGTGGACTCGATTCTCATCGATGAAGCGCGAACCCCGTTGATTATTTCAGGCGCCTCCGAAGACAGCACCGATCTTTACGAAAAAATCGATGTCATCATCCCCAAGCTTATACCCCAGGAAGTAGAAGATGGGCCGGGCGACTACAGTGTCGACGAAAAAGCGCGCCAGGTGTTCTTCACCGAGGAGGGTCAAGAGCACAGTGAGCAGTTGTTGTTGGATGCAGGATTGCTGGCGCACGATTCCAGCCTTTATGATGTGTCGAACATCGGTTTGCTGCATCACCTGAACGCGGCATTGCGGGCGCACGCACTATTTCAGCGTGATGTCGACTACATTGTTCGCGATAATCAAATTGTCATTGTCGATGAGTTTACGGGACGAATGATGCCGGGCCGGCGCTGGTCGGAGGGATTACATCAAGCCGTAGAGGCCAAGGAGAAGGTGAAAATACAACAAGAAAATCAAACGCTTGCGTCAATAACGTTCCAAAATTATTTCCGCTTGTACGGCAAGCTGGCGGGCATGACCGGTACGGCTGATACCGAGGCCGCGGAGTTTCAGCAAATTTACGGGCTTGAAGTCGTCGTAATTCCGACTGACCAAGAAATGATTCGCGATGACCGCCCGGATCTTGTTTATCGCACCGCCGCCGAAAAGTTCGACGCCATCGTCGATGCGATTCGAGAATGCGGCACCCGACTGCAGCCGGTGTTGGTGGGAACGGCGTCCATCGAAACTTCGGAATATCTGTCCAAATTGTTGGACCAAACCAAGATCAAACACGAGGTTTTGAACGCTAAGCATCACGAACGTGAAGCGCACATTATCGCCCAGGCCGGGAGCCCCGGGGCAGTTACGATTGCCACCAATATGGCAGGTCGCGGCACCGATATCGTGCTTGGTGGAAACTTGGAGATGGAGTTGGCAGAGGCTCCGGACCCGGAGAATGACGCGGCGTCGATTCGCCGGGCGTGGCAGCAACGCCACGACCAAGTCGTCGCGGCGGGAGGGTTGCACGTGTTAAGTACCGAACGGCATGAATCGCGGCGCGTCGATAATCAACTCCGTGGTCGCTCCGGCCGACAGGGTGATCCAGGATCCAGTCGGTTCTATTTATCGATGGAGGATAATCTGATGCGGATCTTCGGGTCAGACCGAGTGTCCGCGTTGATGGAAAAACTGGGAATGGAGGAGGGCGAGGCGATCGAACACCCGTGGGTCACCAAGGCTATTGCCAACGCGCAACGTAAAGTCGAGGGTCGTAACTTCGATATCCGCAAGCAGCTTCTCGAATTCGACGATGTCGCCAACGAGCAGCGTAAAGTCGTTTACGAACAGCGCAATACACTCATGGATGTCGACGATATTTCGGCGAATATTGACGCCACGCGCGTCGAAGTTGTGAACCGAATTATCGATCGCAGCATTCCGCCGCAGAGTCTCGAGGAGCAATGGGATATTACGCACCTGCAATCCGAAATCGAGGATGCGTTCGGCACCAAGTTGCCGATTCAGCAGTGGTTAGACGAGGATTCTGACCTGCATGAGGAACCTTTGCGGCGCCGCATCGAAACGAAAGTCGCCGATGACTACCGGCGCAAGGAGTCGGAAGTCGGGGCGCCGCTCATGCGCCATATTGAAAAATCTATCATGCTGCGGATTCTTGACGAGCACTGGAAAGAACACCTTGCCAATATGGACCATCTGCGCCAAGGAATTCATCTGCGCGGTTATGCCCAAAAGAACCCAAAACAAGAGTATAAGCGCGAATCATTTGAGATGTTTTCCGCGTTGTTCGATCGGGTAAAACACGATGTAGTCGTAATGCTCGCAAAGATTCAGATCCGCAGTGAGTCCGAAGTCGAGGACCTGGAAGCGCAACGTCGTTCACCGCAGGGTATGCAGTATTTACATCCGGAAATGGAAACTGCAGCCGCAGCGACCGGCGATCCCGAGCCGAATACTGCAGGTCGTGCATCTAATGAAACCGCAACGGTAGTACCCTATGTGCGTAATACGCCCAAGGTCGGACGCAACGCGCCTTGCCCTTGCGGGTCCGGTAAG
>JAOTWM010000631.1 GCA_029862885.1 Gammaproteobacteria bacterium | reverse complement strand
CCACCCAGCTATCGATAGAGAATACCGCCCAGTCGCCCTGGGTGCTGCCGATCAGTTCAGACAGAATCGGCGCAGGGGCTTTGAATATTGTGATGACAGTGACATTGTCTCCTGCTTTTACTTCACCTGCATGGTTCAGGCAGAGGATGGCGGTCATCATCAGCTCTCCCTCTTCAAAGGCCATCGGGCTCTCATCATCGATGGAACAGAATTTACCGTCCACTTGCAGATAGAAACGCTTGACCTTTTCAACAGGCGCTTCCACCAAATAGTTCTCACCACTGAAAAATCCACTGTACGAAGTCGCCTCGGGGTCGACGGGTTTCGATCCCGGGATAATGGGAACTCCCGGGGCGGATGCTTTTACGGTTTCGACAGTATCTTCATCAACCCAGTCGAAATCGGAATCGTCCGTCAACCTTGAGCGTTCAGCCATGACGAACTGGGTATTCGTGGCGATGATCCATGTCCTCTGGCTGTTGCATACGAATCCGGGCCACAATTTCTCGCCAATGATGTCCTGTGCAAGGATCTGCGTAGAGAACATAAGAGAGCAATTCAGGAAGAATAATAATGGAACGATTCGCTTGAACTGTTTCATATTATTCATCTCATAGATCCCTTGATCTAAAATCAATAACCCGGGTGATTTACATGAAAGGCTTAATGGTCATATTGATCATGCACCTGATATCACTGACGTCGAACATCATCGCCGCAAACCCGGTGTCCTCAGGTTTTTCGACCTTAGAAATTCTGATCTGTTGATACTTCAGCGAATCCATAGCTGAAATGTTCTTCTTGTCGGTTTTCACGAATACCGCGATCTCGCCAAGCTGTTTAGTTGCCAGTTCTGGCATATTCTGCCAGCCGCCACCCAGTTTCTTCTGATACCAAGCAATCACCTCGTTGGGGTCCGCTTTGGACATGAGCATCAAAGTATCGATGGAATCCCCGTCGCCTCCGGCACCGGCGAAATAGGAATCAGGGAAGGCGGGTAATCCGATCATTTCACGCGACGGAATATCGTTGCGTGCGTCTTCCTCGGTCTTGCCCTCTGCTGCGAAGGCTTGCTTGCCGAAACTGTTAAGCGGAGCCAATTTTGCAATCGGCTCGGCAAAAGCATTGTTCAGACTGACCAGTATGAAAGCAGCAGCAATTGCGTAGATCATATTTTTCATGATTATTGTTCTCCTTGTAACCAAGATTTCGATTTTTAACGCGATCGTAAACAGACAGATTAAAAAACTATTGCGGAAAAAAGCATGACCGGGATCAAAACCACGGTAGAAAGGACTTGCCAATGCGACTCCGGCGGTGAGAATCCACCTAGCCGATTGGGCCCCAAGCTTGAGAAATGTGTTTTCTTTTCGGCAACCAGATTAGCTTATTGCTGCGGGTCTTATCCTAACCGACCGGGCTGGGGGGGTGATGTGGCAGCGAAATTCTTGGCTATTCGATCGATCAGATGGTACTGGGTATTGCCGGTCGCCTGCGAGCGACCCTGTCGTTTAATCAGTTTTTTTCATTAACAGTTCGGGGTGGGTATTCTTTGGTTGGTCTCGATACGAATACCGCGCTGGCCTGTTAAAGTCCAGTTAACCCGGGCGACCGCTTTGGGTCGTCCCTCGCCTCTGATCGCCTGGACTCTAGCGGCGGTTTTCTCAAAAGCTGCCGCTCAGATGAGCTTGCTGGGCTTCTCAGAACGGCCAAGCTAGGACACTGGGCACCCGGGAGACGGCCTGGATTAGGAGCTTTTACTTTACATAGGTTTGACAGTGACGCCCGATTTAGGGTGCAAACTTAAAAAGTTCGGGTGTAGATATGTCAGACCTTGTTGGACAGTTTATCCTAATTAGAAATAATCAAGGGGACTGTCGAAATGACGATCAAACAAAGTGTTGTACAAATGCGCCTGCGGGTGCTTGGGCATGCAAAGAAGATAGGCAATATAAGAGCTACCTGTCTGTATTTTGGAATACCCAGATCTACTTTTTATAACTGGAAGGTCCGATATGACAAGGACGGTGAAGCTGGACTAGTTAATCGGCCTCGTGTAGCCCATGACCACCCAAAGCGTATACCGGCTGAAATTGTCGATCGCGTTGTCCATTTGAGAAGGAAATATCACTTAGGCCCGATACGAATTGTCTGGTATATGGCACGGTATCATGGCATCAAGATCAGTGATTCATCGGTTTCTCGTATTCTCAAGCGCCATGGCATGGGTCGGCTGCCCGGTCATGTGGGACGCCGTAAAATTCACACCAAACGATATCAAAAGCAGGTCCCAGGGCACCAGATTCAGGTTGATGTTAAGTTTCTGAAATTTATAGACAAAAGGAAGCGCGCCGTAAAACGCTATCAGTATACGGCCATTGATGATGCAACGCGGATCAGGGCCTTAAAAATCTATGATAGACATAACCAGAAAAATGCCTGTGACTTTATTGACTACGTCGTTGACAAATTTCCATTCAGGATTCAGGAAATCAGAACAGACAGGGGCCACGAGTTTCAGGCAAAATTTCACTGGCATGTCGAAGACAAAGGAATACGCCACGTCTATATCAAGCCGAGATCCCCACAATTGAACGGCAAGGTAGAAAGATCGCATCGCTCTGACCAGGAGGA
>JAOTWM010000128.1 GCA_029862885.1 Gammaproteobacteria bacterium | reverse complement strand
TCCGAAACTCAGAATGTCGGTCGAACCGCTGGTCGCGATGTCCATGATGTGGATGGGTAACTACTCTAGGGCACTCGACATAATCAACTCAATGCGTATTTTGGCTGAGAGCAATGATCTGCCACCGGCAGCGCTTGCCAACCTCAGAAACGTAGAATCGATGTATTACATGCTCGTAGGCGATCACGATGCCTGCTGGCAAGCGGTCGAGCGGGGGCTGGACATATCGCGAACCCACGGCGTGCGGATCTGGGGCGATCAGCTGCTCGCGCACGGTATCGCAGTCCATCTCGAGATTGGGGAGTTGGAAACCGCCGCGCGGCTGCTGGCGGAGCTGGAGTTCGATTTAGCGCACTCCCGGCGTCTAGATCGCTGTCTTTACCACTCGTTGTCGGCTTGGAGCTGCATGTTACGGGGCGACGCTCAGAGCGCTTACCAGCATCAACGAACTGCGCTTAAGGTCGCATTGGAAGTCGGTAGTCCCTTCTATGAAGTGGTGTCTCGGCTTGGATGGGCACAGGTGCTAGCGGCTTGTGGCGATAAACGTAAAAGCGAAGCGCAGGTGCGCCGGGTGACCGGCATCCTCAGCAATATGAACAGCCGGTTGCTCGAGTTCATGATGTATCTGACATCCGCACAGATCGACCTAGAAAGTGGCCGCCAGACTTCTGGATTGCAGGTCTTGCGTACGGCCATGGGGCTTGGTCGTGAATACGGTTTTACCCATGCCCTTTGGTGGCAGCCTAAAGCGATGGCACGCTTGTGCGCCCACGCGTTGGCGGCGGGAATTGAGGTGGAGTACGTCAAGCATCTAATCCGCGTGCGTCGTCTCACGCCTGCCGAGGATTCCTTGACCATGATCGCGTGGCCCTGGCCGTTCAAGCTATTCACGCTGGGCAAGTTTCACTTATTGAAAGACGATCAACTACAGACGTTTGCGGGCAAGGCCCAGAACCGTCCGCTGGAGCTGCTGAAAGTTCTGGTTGCCCTGGGTGGCAAGGAGGTTCGAGCCGAGCAGTTGGCGGAAACGCTCTGGCCCCATGTGGACGGCGATTACGCGCACGCGTCGTTCACTTCCACGCTGCATAGATTGAGACGGTTGCTCGGCGTCGACGCGGCCGTGGTGTTGCAGGATGGACGCGTTACGTTGAGCCCGAGCTACTTCTGGGCCGACACGTGGACCTTCGAACAGGCGCTCGGCCAAGTCGATGCTGAGCTGGCCGAGTCACCGACCCTGAACGAGGACAGCCGCCTAACCAAATCGGCCGAACAACTGCTGGAACTGTATCAGGGACCGTTTTTAGAGGATGAATCGGAACAAGCTTGTTACATTGCCTTCCGCGAGCAGGCACGCAGCAAATTCCTGCGCTACATGAGCAAGCTTATCCAGCGTTGGGAAGCCGCCGAACAATGGGACCACGTAGTCAGCTACTACGAACGCGCAATCGAGGTTGACAACCTGTGCGAGGGCTTTTACCGCCAGTTAATGCTGTTCTATCAAAAGCGCGGCCGCAGTGCCGAGGCCCGAGAGGTCTACGATCGCTGTCGCAAGACCTTCTCCGCGCTGCTGAAGGCCAACCCGTCGCCGGAAATAACCGCAATCTATGAATCGATTCAGAGTTCTTGATACCTGACGTCAGGACTCAGGTCCTACTGACTCGCCTTGATCCGTGTTAACTCGGTGTCGAACTGTGACCAGATTTTCGCAACACCGATACGCACCGCGGTTGGCGGGGCATATTCGCGTCGCGGATACCCGCTCTTGGGCGGCGCTACCTCACGCATGCGCATACTAATCGACAGTTCCACGCTATCCGGCGGTTTCGGGACGGTCGTGACATTGATGACAATATCGAGACCCTCCGGTTCAAAATTCATGAGCCAGCGCATAAAGCCGATCTCTTCCTTCACGATCGTGCGCATTCTCGGCAAATCCGTTTCCCGCGCACGTTGCCACTCTTCTCCAGTCAGCGGTTTCGGTGCGGGTGCCGCGACCCGCAGATATCCGTCACGCGAGTCTTGGGTCTCGATTGCCATCCCAAGCTTCTTCAAGCATGCCTTCATGGCCGCAAACGCTTGCACCTCGGTTGCGTTGAAGACGGTCGTTCCGGATTCCTTCATGATCTGCTCGTAGGCCTGACGGAAGTCTGCATTGACCTCGTCTATGGCGCGCCTCTTTTCCGCTGGCGACACACAGCCGGCGAGCACGATAAGGAGGACGCTTAACGCCAGATGTCTCAAAGGCAACAAAACGGTGTTGACTTCAACGTTAAACAAAGTAGTTCAAAATTTGGAGTGACTGATGCCGTCCACTCCCAGTATTGTCTCACTACCGAGGTGGACACACCGGTCTTAGCCCTCGGCCTTCTTGCACTGCGCGTGGCGCTGGGCAAGCTTGCTCGCCTGTTCGAGTTCCACGGGTTGTAGTTTTTTTGCAATCGCATCGCGCCGTTCCTTTGCGATCTTGCTTCCGGCTGCGGCCGCCGCCTCGTACCACGCGTAAGCCTGAAAATCGCTCTGTGCTGTACCCCGTCCTTCAGCGTACATGTTACCTATATCGGTCTGCGCATCGGTATTGCACTGTGCCGCCGCCCGGCGGTACCACTCGAGCGCAGCACGATCGTCGCGGGCAACGCCTCGACCCTGCGCATACATGACACCCATTGCGTTCTGAGCCGGATCATAGCCCTGCTCGGCCGCTCGGCGATACCACTTCACCGCCTCCGCATCGTCGCGCGGCACGCCCTTCCCCGTGTCATACATAAGGCCCACGTAATACTTCGCTTCTAGCATACCATTAATCTCGGCCAACGGTCTGAGCTTGCCAACGGCGTTCTTATAATCGCCCCGTTTAAAGTTGGTAATGGCAATTGCGAGATCCTGCTCTACGCTTGGCGGGATGGTGATCGTGCTTTCGACCGCCTCGCCATTTTCGAATTCCGGCACTGCCTCAGACGCATTCCTTGCTTTTATCAGACGGGCTCGGGCGCTCGCGACACTTTCAGCCGCGGGCTCAATGGCCGCCGCTCTGTCCAGGTGTCTTTGCGCTTTGTCGAACTCATGGCGCGCCAATGCCTGGTTGGCAAGCTCGATGTAGCCGGTAACGATTCCTTTTTGTTCTTCTTTCTGTTGCCGTTCGCTTTCCAGAAGTTTCTTTTCTCGGTTCCCGAGTGCTTGCTGTCGAATCACCAATTGCCGTTTGTTTTCCTCGAGTTTGTTGTCTTGGTCCTCGAGCTCTTGCTGTAAAATCAGGAATTGCCGTTCATTTTCCAGAAGTGTCTCTTCCCGGTCCTCGAGTGCTTGCTGTCGAATCACCAATTGCTGTCCGCTTTCGAGAAGTTTCTTTTCCCGGGCCCCGAGTTCTTGCTGTCGAATCACCAATTGCCGTTTGTTTTCCTGGAGTTTGTTATCTTGGCCCTCGATCTCTTGCCGTGAAATCATCAATTGATCGCGTTCGGTTTGATCTTGCATTTCGCGCACGACGAGTATACCGAGCAGCGACAACAAGACAATGAATGCAACCACCACCCCAGTGCGAGCCCAGACGGAATAGACCGCCTTTGGTTGACCGGATCGTTGTTTGTGCTCCGGTCCTGCCGCGGGCACATCGGCTTCAAAATGCGTGGTTGTGTCCGAGCGTGGCGGTTCAGGAGTCTGGGTGCCCTCTTGCGCTGCATACCTTGGAAGAGAGGGTCTTCGGTTTTCGCGCTCAACTGCAGGTGTTTCATCTCCACCGGATGCCGGCGCTATCCCCGCACACAGTTCCAATCTCCAATCTGCAATCGTCTGCGGGCGGTCTCGCTCGTTGAATGCGAGCGCGTGATCGATCGCTTCTAGGAATTTCTGTGAATACCGTCCGCGCCCGATGTCGGTTGCCAGCACCAGGACATCGCGCGTGCTTCCCAGCAAGCCCTTGCTGCGTGTCATGGCATCAATAGGTAGGTCGCCTGCGATAGCACGGTATAGTGTTGCGCCCAGACCGTAGATATCGGTCCACGGACCCTGCTGATCAGTATTGCTGTGGTACTGCTCAAAGGGCGCATACCCGGGCGCGACCAGGATCGTAAGCGTGCGGTTGTTGCCGAGAGCTTGCCGAGCAGAGCCGAAATCGAGTAGTACCGGTGTCCCATCTTGTCGTATATAGATATTGTCTGGCTTGATGTCGCGATGGATAAACCCGCATCTGTGAACCTGCTCGAGCCCATCAAGGATCGGCAGCAGAATTTCCATTACTTCACCTTCTTCGAGCGTCTTGCGGCGCTTGAGTACGCTCTGCAAGTTCTCTCCGCGCTCGTAGCGCATGACGATGTAGGCTGTATTGTTGTATTCGAACACCGAATTCACTTTCACGATGCTCGGGTGATCAAACTTCGCCAAGGTTTGTGCTTCGTTGATTAAGCGGTCGAGGCCCCACCGGTATTTCTCTTCGTGATTTTCTGAGCGCGGTTGTACGGTGTCGTTTGCTGCGCGCACGGCGAACTCGGCCGGCAGGTACTCCTTGATGGCCACAAGTTGGTCGAGGTTATTGTCCCGCGCAAGGTAGGTGATGCCGAAGCCGCCTTGGCCCAGCACCCGCTCAATCCGATACCAGTGCAGTTCGTAGTCGGACGGAAGTACGTTTAGTTGTTGTTCTTCCACGATACGCGATTTCGCAGCCGGCCCGCGTTGGCGGTTCTATATGCCGTAGCCTCGGTTGGGTACGGCTCACGGGCAAGGCAATCCCTCATAGTATATATGGTTTATCTCACCCCAATACATACGATTTCTAGCGTGTTTCTTCGGAGGTGTATGAGGTGGCTAGGGAGCGTTTGGCTGGCAATCAGTGTTGCCGATCGCCCTACCCGACTAATGCCGTCGCCATTCCAGTGCCCCAGTACTAGCTGGATGATCACTCGCTTGTTTTTTGTAGCCCAGCTGTAAGCGATCTGTAAGCCATCAGTAAGTTCGGCCCCGGCAACATCCTATCTACGCGCAGTGTATCGGGCGGGGCGGACGGGAAATAAGTTCGAGCCGATACTGCACATAAAAAGAAAATAGACAAATTAGCTCCAATTGAGACGGAGGAAACAGCATGAATACCTCACCTGGAAGCAGCACTGCTCAAAATCGAAACATGGCGAACCGAACCGGCGAACCAGCGGATGATCGTAGTGTGATGAGCGGACATTGGTCCATTAACAGTAGACGCGGTGGGATCGTCTATATCACTGATGCGAATCACTGCACCTATCCTTTGATCGCAAACGACAGCACTGACCTAGAACGCCTCAAGGCCGCGATCGACACGTTTTTACAAGACGATATTGAGTGATGAATAAATCCGCGTGTCCGTCTCTATTGCTCTGCCTTGTTCCACTGTTGAGTATCAGTTCTTGTGGTGGCACTACTAGTGACGGCGGAGGTTCAGACGCGGAGTATTGTGCATCTTCCTTCTCTCGGCTGACAAACTACGGCGGGACGTGGCGTGGGATCGCTACGTCCACGGATGGAAATGCTGGGGGGATAATAAATCTCAGCTTAACTCAGGATGAAGACGTTGATATCGACGACGGCTTCTGTCATGACGGCGCGAATTTAGCCGGGGCAGTTTCTTTTCTTCCGTGCGTACCGGTTACGCCTATCCGAGGGCACGCGGGAGCTAATGTTTTCGCGATTATGACTATCGGTGGCAACAATCGCTCAGTTCGGGTAGAGGTTATTAGTAATTTTTCAGGGGGTGACCAAATGGCGACCGTCGGAATAGAGATGACCGGACACTACCGGCTCGATACCACCAATGTTGCGGGTTGTCCTGCATTGGATACGGGGACGCTGACCGTAGAGAAAACAAGCTAAGCCAGCGGATTCTGGTAACCTCGCAGTAGTCGGATAGGGTCCACCTGGGAGCCTGCTAGTCGTTGCCGATGCAGCCTACGCGCCGGCTGCGTCCCCTTAACCAGCTCCCCTCGCGCTACTATCACTTGCGCTGAGTCCTTGCTCAATTGCCGATCCAAGTCTTGGACGAACTGCTGCACTAAATTTAGGATGAATTTAGCGCCACGTCGGCCGAGGTCGGCTCCGGCTCGTTATCCTCCATCGGGCGCTTTCCTGGGCCGTCCGGCCACAGATGTAGGTCCCGCAATCAGAACGGCGACTATGCCAGCGGTGTCAGCCGGAACAGGTGGGCGTCTACCGTTGAGAGCAGAAGCAACAGCGCAGCGAAGATGGCGTCTGCCGTCAGGATCAATCCGTAAGTCATCTGTAAGCCAGCTGTAATTCACGTGTAGGTCCCACGCCGTCAATATCTTGTTCTACGAACCGGATATCTTTACTGAGGCCCCGGTCAGTCTAGGGGTATGTCCGGGACGCACTTCGATAACTTTGTAACACTGACCGAAGGAGGACACTATGTTACGTGAAAAGTGGCGCAAGCTTTACCTGGTGGCAGCCTTATCCTTGCTTCCCATGGGTGCCAACGCCGACGTGCCTTGGCAATTTGCCGGCAATACCCGCTTCGCGGCCTTTGGCGACAGCCTGGCAGCGGGCGTCGGTGCCATTCCCATGACTCAGGGGTATACCTATTTACTGTATCAACAGGGAGTCTTTGATGCCGTACCCAACACTTTGTTCACCAATGCGGGGGTTCCCGGGGCGACCAGTGAGGACGTGCTGCTCCACCAGGCGCCGATGGTAATCGACGCCTTCACGCCCAGCGCCATCACCCTCACGGTGGGCGGCAATGACCTGCTCAGTATCCTAGACGGGGCCGACCCAGGGACAGTGCTGTTCACCTTTCAAACCAACCTCAGCGGCATTCTTTCAGCCTTGTGTTTTGACCTGGCGACGAAGTTGCCGCCGACACAGCCCCCAAGAATTTTCGTGAGCAACCTCTACACTATTCCAGACTTTATGATCCCCGTGGACGCGGTGGTTGGCGCCTTCAACTTAATCGTGGATGGGGTCGTCAGCAGCTTTGCCACGGCCGGATGTAACGTGAGAGTAGCGAACGTGTTTAGTGCCTTTTTGGACCGGGACGGGCTATTGCTGATCAAGCGCAATGGCGCCGGTGTATTTGAAGTCCATCCCACAAACGCAGGCCACCGTGCAATGGCCGCCGCCTTCAAGAAAGCGATTAAGGCGGAGTAAGCGTTGAGCTGCGCGAATCATGCACAGCGGCCGCTTCGAAAGGTGGAAGCACAACCCACAACGCGATTAAAAAATGAGGTCATATTATGAATGCGACATTTACATCACAAGGTCATAAGACCAGAGGCATGAAAGATAAAACGCGTAATCCTTTGCGGGTCACGCGTTTGGCCGTCGCGGCGGCGTTATCGGCGCTGGTGCTCTCGGGCTGTTACGTCATGCCGGTCGGGCAGGATGCGAGCGGCAGGCCGGTCTACGCTTACTCGACGGTGCCGCTATCGGAGGCGTCAGCGCGGGGCGCAGCAGGCGGACCGGTGGCTCTCCCCGGCGGGCCGATGCCGATGGCGCTCAACGTGAAGCTCTACCCGATCAATGATCTCGGCAACCAGACCGGCGTGCTCACAGGTCAGGTGACGAACATGATGACCGGCAAGGGCCGTTTCACGTTCAATTACCAGGGCGAAACCCTGGTCGGCGAGGCAACGCGGGTTGCCAACGACGAGCGACGCGGCATTGCAAGCGCCTATGGGCCCAGTGGTACATTTGCCCGATGCGACTACCAGATGAGCAGTCCCAAGATCGGCGCCGGTACCTGCACATTCTCCAACAATGCCAAGTACCAGCTGCACGTCGGCAACTGATTCGCATAGTCGCAACACGCGGTGTACAGCAGCCCGATGCCAGGCATTTCGGCGTCAGGCTGCACTACATTTTCGATCCTACGAGATATTTAGAACCAGGAGGTTTTTAGAATGAGGCATATAGGGACGCTGTCTCGAAGTCTAAGCAAAGGTGCCTCTCGTCAATGAAGACGATGAGTTAGTATTCATGTCGTTCGATGTCGGCCCCGACCGTGTGTGAGTCGCAGTGAAGGGTTGAGAGAGTAAGCGTGCTGACAAATATCCGGTCTCGACTAACGAGCGCATTGGGCTTCAGGATCCTGATGAGAGCCGTACCTGATCCGCCTTCTACACCCACTCGGTATCGAGTACTGTGTCCCGATCGGGCTTAGGTCAGGTGGGTTAAACCTGTTAATTCATCCTCGTTACACACGTTGGGTGTTATCGCCGATACTGACCCGTGCTCGGCACCGTTGGATCTCCGATTCCTAGCGAATCATGTAGACCTTGCGAATCGTTTCGTGGACGCGACATGTGCCCATCCAGCCCTTTGGAAAGAACACGGCGGTGTCGGGTTCAATCTCAATCACGTTCCCCGATTTATGCATGTAGGTGCAGCGCCCTTCGAGAAAATGACAGAACTCGTCGCTCGTCACATGACAATCCCAATAGCCCGGTGTACAGATCCAGAGTCCCGCTTCAGACTCGCCATTGGGGCCTTTGTGCAAAATGACTCCCGACGTCATCGACTTGCCTTCGATCATCGTCGGAACCGGGCCCCAATCCACGACATCCGCCACGTCGCAAGGCTTGTAGAGAACAGGTGTCTTCATGGTTATCCCGGCTGATCAGTTGGATCGATGCACTTAACCCTGCCTCGTCACCAGTTCGCTCAGCAGCTTGGCGGCTTTGATAGTTCCCTGTTTCGATTGCATGTGTGTGGCGGTGGAGGTCAGCTTGTTTTGGGCCTCGCCTGATGACAATAGCATCTCTATGTTCGCTGCCAGCTCCTGATCGGTCCAATCGCTGCGATGCATCTTGAGGCCATGGCCCGTCTCATGAACGCGAGTGGCGTTGTCGTGGCCGTCCCAGACATAAGGCATGATGATGGCCGGTTTTCCAAAGTACAGGCATTCAGTAAATGTGTTGTTGCCTCCGTGGTGGATCACTAGATCCGTTTTCGAGATCACGCTCGGCTGGGGGAACCACTCCTGCACCTGAACGTTGGGCGGTAGATCATGATAAGCGTCGGGGTATTCGCCGATGTTGACCAGGACTCGATAGGGAAGCATTGCCATCACCTGGATGATTCGATTCAGTAATTCGGTATCACCGCAGCCGAGACTGCCAAAGCTAATATAGATCAATGCGCCGTTGTTATTCTCATCGAACGTCGGCACCTCAAAGGGCGCTTCTTGCCGCACGCAGCCCTCCAAGTATTGAAAAAACTTTGGATCCAGTTGATTGCGTCGGTTGAATTTTACGGGCTCCGGATAAAGCAACAGATTCAAGTAGGGTGACGCCTCGAAAAACTGCCCTAGAGGATATGGCGCCTCTCCGCATTGCTCGAGGAATTCGTTGAATTGGCGGTGAATGGGCCCAATGGCCTCGTTGAAAGCGGCCTCGAACGCCTGGAATCCCTCTTTATCATCCTCACCACAACCGGAGAGATGCGGCGGTATGTCGGGATCTGGGATCTCGTTCTCGCTGCAAGAGATGATTCGCACCCACGGCACACCATACTGCTTCGTAGCGGGAAACAGAATCACGTTGTCGATACAGATGAGATCGGGATCGACCTTGCGAAGAACACTGGGGAGATCCTTCTCTGCCCAAATCGAGGTATTCACGATATTCGCCCAGCATTCCTTCACATAGTTGTCAATTTGCTCGAAGGGCGTCTTGTCAAAATTCGGAATGTGGCTATCGATGAAATCCGTCCAATATTTTGCCATCTCTTCTGGCGGCATCGGTTCCGACATGTTGACTGAGTGTTCCTCGAATCCATAGCCCGTATAGACACCGGAAAGACCAGGGTCCGTCAAAAAGACCGCCTTGTGCCCCAGCTTCTCGCACTCCTGCGCGATACCGACAGAGTTCAGTGCTGGTCCGTAACAAGCTTCGGGAAAAAATGCAATTGTCTTACCTTCGTGCATACGAAGACCCTCAGTGTGTGACCGGTATATCATACGCAAAACTTGTTGCCACCCACAGAAACGAATGGAGGAGGACTCGAACATGGCTAAACGGGTTTCCGCACTCGACGGCCAAGTACGTGCGCTTGGCGCCAAGATGGGAGAGTGGAATGACATGGCCGTGGCGTTTGGTTACCCCAATGATCCCCACCTCGAGCACGACGCGATTCGCGAAACCGTGGGTACTTGGGATGCCTCGTCGTTGACGAAGATCCGTGTGCGCGGACCAGCGGCACTATCCGCGATCGATTATCTTGTCACCCGTGATATGTCTAAGATCTACATTGGCAAGGCGGGCTATTGCCCCATCCTCAAGGACGATGGTCACTTCTGTGACGATGGCTACATCTATCGCATTGCTGAGGATGAATTCCTGGTAGTGAGCAGCATCGGCCCTGCGCTCGAGCTACTGGAAGAGTATGCCCGGGCGCGCAATCTCAGCGTCGAACGGGACGAGGACTTGCATGTAATCACCGTCCAGGGGCCGAAGTCCGTGGAGCTGCTCGACGCCCACACCGGTGCAAATCTCTACGACCTCGTGTTCTGCCACCACATGAATTCCACACTGTTCGGCAAGAACACCTTGATTTCGCGCACCGGATACTCGGGTGAACGGGGCTATGAGATCTTTCTACCTGCAGACGAAGCCGTCTCGGTGTGGCAAGAGCTCATGCATTACGGCCAACCTCTTGGTCTCAGGCCAATCTCCTTCGGCGGGCTAGAGATGGTTCACATTGAGAGCGGGCTGATGGCCTATGGGGCGGAGGCCACTGAGGAGAACACACCTTGGGAGGTTGGCTTAGGTTGGGCGGTGTCTCGCAGCAAGGGCGAATTTCGCGGCAAACAGGCGCTTTTCGCGCTCGAGGGTAAGGAAAAGGTGAAGCTCTTTGGCGTTATCGCGGAGTACCATGACGTGGTCGAGCACGGCGCTGAACTCTCCATCGACGGCGAACTCGTGGGTCACGTGACGACACCTGCCTATTCGCGGCGGCTAGGAAAGTCCCTAGCACTCGTCCATCTCATACCGTCCGCTGCCAGGGACGGAACGGCGCTGGAATTGAGCGGTCCGATGGTGCAATGCCGAGCGAAAGCGGCTCGGATCCCTTTCGTCGATCCCGAACGAAATCGTCTGCGTGCCATGTGACAACACCAGAACCAGCCGAGGTATTGACAATTTAACCCGCGGGCGTGGGGTAGCACCGTTGGATGAGGATCTTAACCTGCCAGTACCCCCCGCAACTCTATTCTGTAGAGGTGGCTGCTGCGTCGCGATCGGAACGCTCTACTCTGCGGCCCTCACTCGGCTAGCGCGCCACCGCGGATCCGTTCGGCAACGACATCGAGTATGGCACGGACCATGCCGGAGTAGCCCGTACAACGGCAAAGATGCCCGCTCAGCATATCGCGGATCTCCCGTTCCGTTGGGTCGGAATTGCGTTCGAGGAAATCGCTGACCGACATCAGGATTCCCGGTGTGCAATAACCACACTGCAGCGCGTGGTGGCGGCGGAACGCCTTCTGCAGGTCGTTGAGCTCGTTGTTCTCGTCGGCCAGCCCGGCGGCGGTGTCGACGCGCCGACCGTCGGCTTGCAAGGCGAAGGTTAGGCAGGCGCGCACCGCCTTGCCGTCGAGCCGCACCGTGCAGGTACCGCAGACTCCATGTTCACAGCCCACGTGTACGGCATTGATGGCGAGCTCTTCGCGCAAGAAG
>JAOTWM010000203.1 GCA_029862885.1 Gammaproteobacteria bacterium | reverse complement strand
GGAGTATTGGTGACACCAGGTGACTCATATTTGCTGTCCAAAGCAATCCTCGCCTACGTACAGGATCCAGATCTGCGCCTTCGCCACGGTTTGGCGTCCAGAGATCGTGTAATGTCAGGATTCTCTATCGAGCGGATGATCAATGAGTATCGTTCGCTTTACGAAGATACGTTAGGAATGCGAAGGGCCTGAGCATGTGCGGTATTACTGGAATCGTCGATTTGCGAGAAAAAGGCCCTGTCAATCAGGACCTGGTTCGTGCAATGAACGACTCCCTGACGCATCGTGGCCCTGACGGTGATGGGTTTCATTTCGAACCCGGCGTCGGTTTAGGGCATCGTCGACTCTCTATTATCGATCTCGAAGGCGGCAAGCAGCCGCTTTATAACGAGGACGAAACTGTCGTTGTTACGTACAACGGTGAGATTTACAATTTCAGGGAACTGGCTGCGGAGCTGCAGGCAAAAGGCCACGTGTTCCGAACTCACTGCGATACGGAAGTGATTGTCCATGCCTGGGAAGAATGGGGCACTGATTGTCTTGAGCGCTTTAACGGTATGTTCGCGTTGCGCTTTGGGACAGAAATAGAGAAACCCTGTTCCTGGTGCGCGACAGGATAGGGATCAAGCCACTGTATTATGCGCATCTTCCGAACGGGCAGCTGATCTTCGGTTCCGAGTTAAAGGCCGTAATGCACAGCCCTGCTGTCTCGCGGGATCTCGAGCCACGAGCAATCGAGGACTACTTTACGTTTGGTTATATTCCTGAACCACGTAGCATTTATCGGGCGGTAAAAAAGCTGGAGCCCGGCACGTATATTCGTGCCAAGCGCGGCCAATCATTTCCGATGCCGGTGCGCTACTGGGATGTACCGCTGGAAGCCGCCTCGAAACCTGAGCTTAGTCTTGACGACACGTGTGAGGAATTACGAGAACAGCTCAAAGCGGCAGTTGACCGTCGGCTTGTTGCCGATGTTCCGCTTGGTGCGTTCCTCTCGGGCGGTATTGATTCGAGTGCCGTTGTTGCGATGATGCGTGAACTCGAAACGGATTCGGTTCTAACCTGCTCGATCGGATTCAACGAAAAACGCTACGATGAGTCCAAGTACGCGGATATGGTCGCCAATGCAAAGAAGACCAATCACAAGTCTGAAAAAGTAGAAGCGGGTGACTACGGGCTGCTTGAGAAGCTGGTTAGTCTCTACGATGAGCCGTATGCCGATAGTTCCGCAATTCCAACTTACCGCGTATGCGAGCTCGCTCGGAAGCATGTCACGGTTGCCCTTTCGGGCGATGGCGGCGACGAGAATTACATCGGCTATCGGCGATACAATTTGTTTTCAATGGAGGAGAAGCTCCGTTCCATCTTCCCCAATTGGTTCAGGAAACCCGTTTTCGGGTTCCTGGGTGACCGCTACCCTAAACTCGATTGGGCGCCGCGAGTATTCAGGGGGAAAACGACATTTCAATCGTTGGCGCGCAGTTCTGCAGACGCATATTTGCATGGTGTGTCGATCTTTCCGGATGAGGGCAGAGATTGGCTATTCAGCGATTCGTTCAAGACTGAATTGCAGGGCTACAAGTCAACGGAAGTATTTGCTCGCCACCTTCGGGGCAAAAAGTTCGATGACCCGCTGAGAATGGTGCAATACCTCGACTTCAAAACCTATTTGCCAGGTGATATTTTGACCAAGGTCGATCGTGCCAGCATGGCACATAGTCTCGAGGTCAGGGTTCCGTTCCTGGATCACAATTACGTATCCTGGACGGCCGGCTTGCCGACTTCGATGAAATTGAAGGGCGGTAACGGCAAACGCGTCTTAAAAGAGGCGCTGCGACCGCTATTGCCTGATGAGGTTCTCTTCCGATCGAAAATGGGATTCGCGGTTCCGCTCGACATGTGGTTTCGTGGTTCGTTGCAGGAGCGTATGACTGAGGTATTGGAAGGGCCTGTTATAAGTGAGTCCGGAATATTCAATCCAAGTTCGCTTCAGGCGATCAGCAAGGATCATCGATCAGGCCGCCGCAACTATAGCGCGGTTCTTTGGGCGTTACTGATGTTCGAAGGATTCATGAATAACGTCGATGGCACATGCGGCTAGTCACATTCACAAATCTTTACCCAAGCGTCGAGATGCCTCGCCATGGAATATTTGTGGAAGAGCGGTTGCGACATTTGGTCGCATCGGGGCGAATTGACGCCGAGGTTTGCGCGCTCAGGCCGCGCACTGCGCTGAGTCTTGGTTCCTATTGTGGAAGTAGGCCGCATCACGATACGGAGACACGTCGTGGGATTCAGGTCAACTATTTGCCTGTGCCGACTCTGCCTCTAGTCACGAATTGGATCGACCCGTTATTGTGGGCGCGTGCATCACGGGAGCTCGTCACTGACCTGATCGGTACCCAGCGAAACGACGTCATTCTCGATGCGCATTTTCTGTATCCAGATGGCGTTGCGGCCGTCATTCTAGGGCGCAGTCTTGGGGTGCCCGTCGTGATGACAGCGAGGGGCTCGGATGTCAACGTGAAGTGTGCAAACGCAGTAATGCGACGTTGGGTTTGTTGGGCGACAAAGCGATGCGATGCAGTAATTACTGTGTCGCGAGCCTTGTCCAAAAAACTCATCCGTTTCGGGGTCTCGGAAAAGAAGATTGAGGTCCTGCGTAATGGTGTTGATCTCGAGAGGTTTCAGCCCCGATCTGGAGAGATTTTGACTCCCAATAAAACTCAGCGTGGCGTCGTACTGCTTTCTGCAGGCCACCTGGTGGATGGCAAAGGTCACCATATCGCCATCGAAGCGATAAGCAAGTTACCGGACGCGACCCTACTGATCGTTGGAGAGGGTCCAAAGGAGACGGAACTGAGAGACCTCGCGATAAACCTGGGTGTGGCCTCGAGAGTTAGATTCCTGGGCTACGTGCCACATGAGCGAATGGCTGAAATATACAGCGTGGCAAACTTTACAATTCTGGCATCGGCCAACGAAGGCATGCCCAATGTCATACTGGAAAGCTTGGCTTGCGGAACCAGGGTCGTCGCGACGAATGTAGGCGGCGTTGGCGAGGTAATTACAGCATCGGTGGCAGGAGCGTTAATGGCATCCAGACATGCCAGCGAGGTAGTTGAGTCCATTCGTATGCTTGCCGAGTCCAAACATGAGAGACGAGAAACCCGAAGTTTCGCTGAGCAATTCGGATGGGAAGACACTATTCGACGTCAGGTATCCCTATACGAACGAGTGGCATCGAAATGAGCGATGTACTTCATGTCCTTGATCACTCCTTACCGGAACATGACGGCTACGCTTTTCGAAGCCATTCGATTCTCACCCAACTCATCCGCGCAGGTTGGGATATCGATGTTATTACAGGTCCCAAGCAGGGGTTGGCCCCAAGCGAAGAAAGCAGGATTGATAGCGTAAATTATATTCGAACACCGATTGGCGCAGGCGTTAGCACGTCCGGCGTATTTGGGCAGCTACGCACCATTAACCTGACCAGGAAGAAAATCGAAAGTCACCTCCAGCACCAACCAGCGAAAATTATCCATTCGCATTCTCCATGCCTGAATGGGTTGGCGGCGCTTGGGCATGGAGTTCCAGTGGTCTATGAAATGCGATCCTCCTGGGAAGACGCTTCGGTATCCGTAGGTACGACACAGGAAGGCTCGATGCGGTATCGATTATCGAAGATGTTCGAGACATACGTTGCAAATCGAGCGGACGCGGTGGTTGTTATCTGCGACGGTCTAAAGGCCGAACTCACAAGACGAGGCGTTTCTGAGGACAAGATAACGGTCGTTCCAAACGCCTTGTCGGAGCACATGTTCAAAAAGCCCGACGCAGACAAGGTTGCGGAGGTGAGAAAGCGCTATTCGCTGACAGGATGCAAGGTTGTTGGCTTTTTCGGCAGCTTTTTCGAATGGGAAGGCATTGATGGCCTCATTAAAGCCTTACCGGCGGTGCTGGAGATCGTTCCAAACGCTCGGTTGTTGATTGCGGGTGGCGGCCGGCAGGAAACGGCCCTACACAGTCTTGTAGCCAAGCTTGGTCTTGAAGATGAAATAGTATTTGCCGGACGGGTTGCGCATGAGGAAATAAGTGCATGTTATGTGGCGGCGGATGTCATGGCATACCCGCGAATATCGGATCGCCTGACTGACATGGTGACGCCGCTCAAGCCGCTGGAGGCAATGGCACAGAGTACGGTTGTTGTTGCATCTGACGTCGGTGGCCATAGAGAGTTGGTTGTCGATGGAGATACAGGTATCTTGTTTGAATCTGGAAATTACGAAGATCTGGCAAGGAAGTTAGTGGATGTACTATGTCACCCGGAAGAGATCCATGACATCACAGTACGGGCGCTGGACTTCGTACAGCGAGAAAAGCGATGGTCCACGGTCGTAAAGCGATACCTGCCGGTTTACGAACAACTTGTTGATGGGTGAAAGGTATAAGTGAGGAATGATGGCGGACCGCAGATTGGCAAAAGTGATCGGGAACCTTTTCTCACCATCGGGCAGTCGCGCGAGGCTGGCGGTATTCTGCTATCACCAGGTATTGATTTCACCTGATGAGTTTCGTGCAGGAGAGCCAACGTCAGTCGAATTCAGTCAAGACGTAGAATTTATCGATGACGTGTTCACAGTGCTTCCCTTTGGCGAGGCGGTAACGAGACTCAGGTCAAACAACCTTCCAAAACGGGCCGCGTGCATATCGTTCGATGATGGTTATCAGAATAATCATTCGCTTGCTGCGCCAATTCTGGAAAAGGCGGGTGTACCGGCCACTTTCTTTATCGCCGGTGGTGCTGTTGATGAGGGCGTAATGTGGAACGATCTGGTCATCGAGGCGATCGCGAGTTCTGGAGGAGCGCCAAAGATCGATGACGACTACGACTTCCTTCAGCTCCCAAATTCCGCTACGGAAAAATCGGAGATCGTCGCTGCATTGCTGAGGCAGCTGAAATACAGACCTATGACCGATCGCTGGGAAATCGCCTGCCGGCTCTACAGGGATAACGTAGGAAGCGATTTGCCACGTTTGATGATGACTAGAGAAATGGTCAACGATCTGTCTGCGAGAGGCTTTGAAATAGGTGGACATACGATCAATCACCCTATCCTCAAGGAGCTGTCTGAAGAAGAAGCACGCAATGAGATCATTGGCTGTAGGGATTGGGTTCAGTCAGTAACCGGATCTATGCCGACCTCGTTTGCTTACCCGAACGGAAGAACTGGCGTCGACTTCGATGATCGGCATTTACAAATGGTAGCGGATGCAGGTTTCGGTACCGCTGCCAACACTGACTGGGGATTGGCCAAAGGCCAAACAAGCCCATACAGCATTCCCCGTATTGGTCCCTGGTGGAGGCAAGGACGAAATCTCGAAACCGGTTTGCTTAGATCATATGTGCGCTCTTATCTTTAGGAAGCGTGGTGCGTCAACCACTGCTCCAGCATCACCAGATCCCAAATCGCATAGCCATAATAGGACGCATGACCCTCTTTATGCTCAGCAACAACCCGGTCGAGGAACGCAGTTTCGAAAATATTGCGATGACGCAACGATTCGAGACTTCCATAAACAAGATTCTGAAGCGGGAGATCTTCTTTTAGCCAAACTCCAAACGGAAGCCCGAAGCCATGCTTCTCCTTGCTGATTACCATGTCAGGAACGAATCCTTTCACAGCATTCTTGAAGAACGTGCGCAGTTCATAGCCCTTTATCTTCGAGCTCGACGGTATCTTCATAGAATGTTCGACGAATTCTTCGTCCAGCATCGGGTAAGAGACTCTTACACCGGCAAGTTCGCACATTCGCGAGACTTTTCTTATGTCATTGTCAGCGAGCGTGAATTTCCAGTCATACCAGAGCATTTTGTCCAGGAGGTCATCGGACGGGCAGGATTGCCAAACCTCGCTCATTCTCTCGAATAAATGAGTTGGATCAACGGTGTCTCGAAACTCCTCCGAGAATATTCGTTCTGCTCCCTCGCGGTAAATAAGGTTCCAGCTTTCAAACCGGTCAGGTAGTGGTATTTGAGCCTGTTGCACGTAACTGGATATTTTGCGGAAGGGATAGATACCGGACTCCGGGTTTACAGTTTCTGCCAAGGGGCCAAACACCTTGTTCTTCATCCATGCGGGGACACGGTTGTAAAGTTCAAAAATGCGATGTCTGACGTATCGTTCGTTTCCGCCAAAAATCTCATCGCCTCCATCACCACCCAACAGGTGGTCCACCTCATAATTCCGAGCTAATCGGGCACAACAAAATGTTGGAATTGCGGAGGAGTTGCCAAACGGTTCGTCATATGCGGCCGCAATTTTCGGAATAAGGTCTACGATATCGCTCGCAGTAACCTCATAGATTTGATGAGAGCAGCCGAAGTGGTTTGCAGCAGCTCTCGCGAACTCCATCTCGTCGTATTCATCGACGCCAAAGCCTACAGAAAATGCCTTGATTTGATCGCTCTGCACATCGGCGAGCAAGCCGGTGACAGTGGAGCTGTCAAGGCCTCCGCTCAAGAATGTGCCCGATTGGTCGCCAGGATTAGTGCGCTCGATCGCTTTACGGAGAATGGGTCGTGTCTCCTCGCGAAGGTGATCGATGTCTACCTTGTCGTCACGACGAAAATCTGGTTGCCAATATCGAAAATCGTGCTGCCCTTCTTCAGAAAACTCTATAGCAGTGCCAGGCAGCAGTTTAGCGACGTCCTGAAATACGGTGTCGGGGGCGGGGATCATGTGGCTGTACATAAAGTTAAACAATGCCTGCTGGTTCAGCGGCGGATGCGATGCCAGGTCGCTCGCAACATTGGAGACCGACGATCCGACTGCAACCCATCCTCTCGTTCGTCCCCATGCTAGCCGTTCAATGCCCATACGATCGATGGCAATCAGGCATTTGTGAGCGGACGAATCAAAAATGACAACAGAAAATGGACCACGCAGCTCATTTAGTATTGCAGCGCCGGTTCCGACATACGCTTCGAGCACGCGTTGGGCAATAACAACCGAATCTGAGGATACACCTAACCGGGGCTGTCCTTTGATAGCGATAGCCCCTGAATCGCTCTGATGCGTGATCGGGCCGCTCAGGGACATGTACGGCAAGGAGTTGCCGAAATTGGTGTTTCGTTCAATGTGACGAGGGATTGATTCCTTATGGAATGCAATCTGTCCTGTGATATCTGTCATTATCGTGCCAGTCTGATCAAGAGGGCATCCTACTGGGTTTAATTGGTCAAAACCATGAGCAAGATCAAGCATTTCGAGGTCAACCTGGCGTATTATCTGCCGCTGATTTGACATTCGAATATGCGGCCAAT
This sequence comes from Gammaproteobacteria bacterium, assembly GCA_029862885.1. GTDB lineage: Bacteria > Pseudomonadota > Gammaproteobacteria > Arenicellales > JAOTWM01 > JAOTWM01. The sequence continues at coordinate 1,527 of JAOTWM010000203.1, read as the reverse complement.
GTTAGCTGCTCGTCGACACCAGTAAATACCTATGATTGAAATTACGTTTTGGTTCTTTGCGGTGTTAGTGCTGTACGTATATGTGGGCTATCCGCTGCTGCTTTTAATGTTCTCGCGCACAGTACGGGACAGAGATAGCCAATTGCAGGGCGATTTGCCGCCGGTTACGTTGCTCATTTCCGCATTCAATGAAGAAGATTGCATCGCTGGAAAATTGGAGAACAGTCTCAGTCTCGATTATCCAACAGAGCTGCTCCAGATAATCGTCATATCGGATCGGTCCAGCGATCAAACTGATGAAATTGTATCTGGGTTCGCGGATAAACGCGTCAAACTACTGCGGATGAGGGAGCGAGGTGGAAAAACCCTGGGTCTCAATGCCGGAGTCGCTGAATCATCCGGCGATTTTGTTATTTTTTCCGACGCGAATGCTATGTACCGTGCCGATGCCATTCGAGCCTTGATTACACCGTTTTCAGATCCGAATATTGGGGCCGTAATAGGTGAGTCTACATACGCCGACGTTAACTCGGATGCGGGCGAGTCTGAATCACTCTATTGGCGGTACGAAACGGCCATCAAAAGAATGGAAAGTCGTGCAGGCTCGGTCGTCGGAGGTGATGGAGCCATATACGCAGTACGACGATCCTTATACCGATCGATGGGCGCCGATGTTTTGTCAGATTTTGTCAATCCTTTGCAGATCGTCGAGCAAGGCTATCGTTGTGTCTACGAACCAAAAGCAACTTCGGTAGAAGAAGTTGCCGGCAGTTTTGAGAAGGAATTCAGCCGCAAAGTGAGAATAGTCAATCGCGGCTGGCGGGCAACAATGTCGATGAAGCGCCTGTTAAATCCGTTTCGTTTTGGGCTGTTCGCCTGGCAGCTTATATCACACAAATTATTGCGCTGGCTCGCGCCTCTTTTCCTGACGACGCTCGTCGTTACGAATATCTTGCTACTGAACTCGAAACCCGTTTATTCCATCGCGATTGCGATACAGGCGGCATTCTACTGTCTTGCTATAGTCGGCGCGATTTTACAGAAGCGTGCCGATCTTGCGCCGGCACTGTATGTGCCGTATTACTTCTGCCTTGTGAATATCGCTAGTGCGCGCGGAATAGTGGAGGCCTATGTTGGAAGGACATATACGACATGGTCGACCGCGCGCGGCAAATCGGACTAAGCACCAACTCTTATGCGCGATATCTTTGTCGCCCACTGGAGACATCTTGACGCCAATTTATAAGGCACTAATATCTCCTTTATGTGACGCAGTTCCCGTTTTGCATGTGATGGAATGACAAGCTAGCGTGAACCGATATGGAGTGAATCCGGAGCGCACTGCGCACTGCGCACGCGAATCGCCACTCAGTATTCAAGAAGGTTATGTAAACACATGAAACGTAGAGAATTTATTGTCGGTGCAACCAGCTCGGCAGGAATTTTGCTTTTGGATGGCGCCGAGGCGGGGACGCCGTGCCCGCCATCTTTGGACGGCGCAAGCTCGACGTCCCGCTGCCCGGCAGG
>JAOTWM010000630.1 GCA_029862885.1 Gammaproteobacteria bacterium | reverse complement strand
TATCATATCGAGGGTAGTGACTAATGTGGAAAAAATCCGATAGCAGCGAAGACATGACCTACGAACCGACGCAGAGCGCTCCTTCAGCCGGAGCCACCGCCCCAATTGCGCACTCCCGAGCTCCCGCTGCCGGCAGCGGCCGCTCCTCAGAGCTGGGCACAATTGGCCCATCTATCTCTATTCGCGGCGAAGTGACGGGCGATGAAGATTTGGTCATCCTCGGCCACATCGAAGGCATGATTACCCTCCCTAACCATGACGTAACGCTGGGTAAAGATGCACGCGTAAAAGCCAATGTGAGCGCGAAGCAGGTCATTGTCGAAGGTCAAGTCGAGGGCGACGTAAACGGTAAGGAAGTCGTAACTATCCGTCACTCCGGTAGTGTGCAGGGAAACATTTCGGCGCAGCGAGTCGTGTTGGAAGACGGTTGCCGTTTCAGCGGTTCGATCGATATGGGCGGCCCCGGTAACGGTGCGCAGGATTCCAAAAAAGCCGCGACGCGCGCGCCCGTATCGGATATCAAACCGCGTGAAACCGCCGCGACGACGTAATCGAAAAGAGGCACTATTATGGGGGTAGCGCGCAGTCCGGAGGAAGTCACCGCAGTCTCGTCCGGTGAAATCGAGTCGCAATGTCTCATGCTGATCCGCGAGCGCTTGGAGAAAGGCGGCCGCAAGTATCAAATTTTGGATCTCGGTCCACCAAACCAATCCATCATCGAATATTTTCAGACTTCCCTTGCAGCCTGCAAGTTGTCGATCTGCAGCGCCGAGTAGAAGCCGAGGGCGTCGAGTTAGGCGCGGATTGCCACACATTGGCAATGACCCGCGATGATTTCGCGCGTATGTTACCTTCCGAAATTACGGCACCGATCGATATCGTGTTGGGCTGGGATTATTTTAATTATCTCAACCGGGATAGCATTATTTGTCTGATGGCTTATTTGTCTCAGTTTTTCAAGAAAGGCAGTTTCTTATATTTTATCACTGCCACCAATAAGCAGATGCCAGACATACCGATGCATTTCGAGCTCGGACGCGGCGATCGGATACGCTATAAAGCAGAACTTTCCTATCTGCGCCCGTCTCCGCAATACGCACCGAGAGTCTTGGAGGATATGATGCCGAGTTTTTCGATCCGTCGCTTGTCCCTATTGGCAAGCGGATTTCAGGAACACATATTCACCTTCGAAAAACATCGTGACCCACCGAAACTCAACGTCATCACTGAGTCATCGTTGATCGATACATCGTTGCGCTACCGGGTAAAAGGAACGCCGCAAAGCGTTAATGCGGGCGGCAGCTAGTCGCGCTCGTCAGCCGGGTCGATCCGCCGCACTAATAGACGTTTTTTATGAATCTCCGTCGACATAGGGGCGGGGGTCTTTGGATCTATGGCGCTAACGCGCCGCAGAACTTCGGCAACGTCTGTGTGTTTACCTTGTTCGGCAATCGATAAGGCCGTCTGGCCGTCCCATGTTGCGTCAAGGTCGGCCGCTTCATCCACCAATACGTCGATTGCCTCCCGATTTCCCGCAAGCGCAGCCACGTGCAATGGAGTCTGGCCCTTCCGGTTCGGCGCGTCGATCTGGGCACCCGCATTCAACAGCGCCTCGACCGTGACTTCCGAGCCGTATCGCGCGGCCATATGAAATGCCGAGTCGCCTTCCGTATTCAAAATCGCCAAGTCAGCACCGTGATCCAGTAGTGTCGCCACGGTGTTGTCATTCCGACATGCTACGGCCAACGTCAACGGCGTATCACCGCTCATTGTGCCGGCGTCGATAGCAGCCCCGGCGGCGATCAATGTTTCCACCACGACGGGATCGTCATTTCGTATCGCCCAGTGGAGTACGGTGCGTCCATCCTGATCGGTAATCGTGAAGTCGGCGCCGCGCTGCAGCAACGCGGCAACCACCGATACGGGCGCCTGCATGGCACTCCAAAACAGCGCCGTCAATCCCTGATTATTTGTTGCATTGATATCGGCACCGTGCTCCAACAGAGTAAGCATCGCGTCGTGACACCGCTGCGACGCAGCCCAAATTAGCGGCGTACTGCCGCCGTCATCACGACGGTCGCAGGGTGCACCGCGAGCTATGCAAAACTCGATTGTGGCCGGGTCATTGCTGAGCGCCGCTGTATGTAAAATACTGCGCCCCGATGCCTCAACCGCACCAAGATCGGCGCCGTGTTCCAGCAACCGCAACATAATTTCCGGCCGACCGGCCGCCGCGGCAGCAAATAGCGGTTGCTCACCGCTCGGATTCGGTTCTAGCTGCGCACCATAAGCCAATAATGAGTCAACGATATCGACATGCCCGCATTCCATCGCGAGCGCAAGTGGTGTATTGCCGTCTTCATCCACGGTTCCCACGGCGGTCTCGTCGCCGTGCTTCAACAAGTACCCTACGACGTCCGCAGCGCCACTGTTAATTGCCGCCACTAGCAAGCCGTCAATTGATCCCGCCGATTCAGCCGCGGCAAGCAACCGTGCGGTTGTGCCATGACAACCAAGAACTGCGTGGTGTCTCGCCAGTGCGATTCCAGATACATCAGGCTGCATACAGTCCGCGCCGGTGCACAACAATCGGTAAACGATGTCTTGATGCCCAGCGCGCGCTGCCAAATGTAATGCACCAAGACCTTGGTCATTAGTCCGATTG
>JAOTWM010000127.1 GCA_029862885.1 Gammaproteobacteria bacterium | reverse complement strand
CTTATTGGCGACGTCGCCATTAGCGGCAACCCGGTCGGCGCCGACCACCACCGCTTGAATTCGCTTCGCCTGCATTAACGACGCGGCCACCGAGTCAACCACCAACGTAAACGGGATATCTTCCTTGTCAAGTTCCCAGGCCGTTAAACGTGCACCTTGCAACCACGGTCGGGTTTCGTCGACGTAAACATGACCAAGCCGATCTCGACCGGCCGCGGCGCGCACAATACCCAGCGCAGTGCCATACCCGGCGGTCGCCAATGAACCCGTATTGCAATGGGTCAGCAACACATCCCCTTTCTGAAGTAATCGCGCACCGGCCGCACCGATCGCCCGATTGATCTGGATATCTTCGGAATGCAGCCGGCGTGCCGTCGCTAACGCACGCGCGACCACATCGTGAGCACCCTCACCCAGCGCCACCTTGCGCATGATATCGATGGCCCAAGCCAGATTGACAGCAGTAGGACGCGCAGCCTGCAACAGCTCCAGATCAGCCCCAAACCCGACCTGCCATCGCGTCGGGTCGGCCGCGACACGCGCCTGCAGCGATAACACGGCGGCATAAGCCGCGGTGATACCAATGGCGGGTGCGCCACGCACGGTCAGCGATTCGATCGCGGCCGCGGCCGCCGCTACGGTATCGATGTCGACGTAACATTCGCGCCCCGGTAATTCGCGTTGGTCCAACAGACGCAGGCCGCCTTCGCGCCATTCGATCGGGGTAATACTGTCGTGGCTCGTCGCCATATTAGTGCGGATTTTTCATAAAGCCGGACCGTGGGTCAAGAATCTTCGCGTTACTGGACGATACCATGGCCTTGTGTTTTAAGAACCGCAAACGGTATCTTCGCCCCATGCAACAAGCGGACCTCGTAATCTACGCCGACTGGATCGTGCCTGTCGACGCTGCACAGTCGGTATTTACCGAGCACGGCATCGTTATTACAGAGGGCCGAATTGTAGCAATCGTCGACGCTACGAACGGCCATGAGCGCTACGCCCCTCGTCGGGTCTTGCGTTTGCCGCACCACGCGTTGGTGCCGGGGTTCGTCAATGCCCATACCCATGCTGCGATGACGTTGTTACGTGGGTTCGCCGACGATATGCCGCTACACGATTGGCTCAATAACTATATCTGGCCCACCGAACAGCGTTGGGTCAGCCCGGAATTCGTCCGTGCGGGCACCAATCTCGCAATGGCCGAGATGATTGCCGGCGGCACAACGTGCTTCAACGATATGTACTTTTTCCCCGACGTCGTCGCGGCCTGTGCACAACAATACCGCATGCGCGCTGCGGTGGGCTTGATCGTATTGGATTTTCCATCGCCGTGGGCGCAGAGCGCCGACGAGTATCTGCAACGGGGCACCGAGCTACACGACGAGCTTCGCCACAGTTCGATCGTGACCACGTCATTTGCGCCGCACGCACCCTACACCGTGAGCGACGAACCGTTGACGAGAATACGCGTTCTCGCCGACGAACTCGACCTGCCAGTGCACATGCATGTGCACGAAACCGCCGCCGAAATAGACGAGTCGGTGGCGCGTTACGGAGTGCGACCCCTGGAACGGTTGAGCCGACTCGGATTACTGGCCCCGCGAATGCAGGCCGCGCATATGACCCAGTTGCTGCCGGCCGAGATCGAGTCGATCGCCTCCATGGGCATTAACGTCGTGCATTGTCCGGAATCGAATCTGAAACTCGCCAGCGGTTTCTGTGCGACCGCGAATTTGTTGGCGGCCGGGGTCAACGTCGCGCTCGGCACCGACGGTGCGGCCAGCAATAACGATCTCGATATGCTCGGCGAAATGCGCACCGCGGCATTGCTCGCTAAAGGAGTCAGCGGTGACCCCACCGCGCTACCGGCTTATGACGCGTTGGCAATGGCCACCATTAACGGTGCCCGCGCATTGGGGATCGACGATATCACCGGGTCCCTCGAAATTGGAAAGTCGGCCGATGTGGTCGCTATCGATCTGTCCGCACCGAGCTGTCAGCCGCTCTACGAACCGGTCACTCAGATTGTCTACAACGCAAGTCGCGACCAAGTCACAAATGTCTGGGTCGCCGGCGAATTACTGTTGGAAGACCGCGGCCTGACCACGATCGACATCGATGAAGTGTTGTCGGATGCCCGGCGTTGGTCTGATAAACTGCGCAGATCCCGAACCGGAGCCGAGCCCCAATGAACACTACTGCCACCACCGACAACGTCGATGCGGCCGAAATCGCCAAATTCGCAGCACTGGCCAGCCGCTGGTGGGACCCGGCCAGCGAGTTTAGACCGCTGCATGAAATTAATCCGTTACGCCTGGATTTCATCGACGAACATACTCCTCTGGCTGGCCAACAGGTATTAGACGTCGGCTGCGGTGGCGGCATACTGACCGAAGCCATGGCCAGTCGCGGCGCTGTCGTGACCGGTATCGATGCGGGTGCTACGCCCCTCGCGGTGGCCCGGCTCCATCTCAAGGAGAGCGGGCTCGAGGTGAGCTACCAACAACAAACCGCCGAGCAGTTCGCGGAGAATGGCAACCATCGATTCGATATTGTGACCTGTATGGAATTGCTCGAACACGTGCCGGATCCGAGCTTGACGGTGGCCGCGTGCAGCCGCTTGGTGAAACCCGGCGGTGCGGTGTATTTCGCGACCATTAACCGCACACCGAAGGCGTGGTTATTGGCGATTGTCGGCGCCGAATATATCCTTAATTTATTGCCGCGAGGTACCCACAGCTACGAAAAATTCATTCGCCCGTCGGAACTCGACACCTGGTGTCGTGGCAACGCGCTTTCGACCTCGCAACTTATCGGCCTGCACTATAACCCTGTCACCGGCAAATACCGGCTCGCTCCGGGAGTGGACGTGAACTACATCGCCCACGCGGTACGGGGCCAAACCTGAATCGCTGCGGATCAAATTCCCGACGCGCGAGTGGGTCATGCCGGGCCAACCTTCCGGCTTATTAACACATGCAAAAACTCGCCGTCGAGTCCCAGACTTCGGTCGCGAAACCCGAGCACGATCGTCACCAATCCGCTATGTTGGCGAATGTAATCCGGAAGGTCGCGACCCCACTCGCGGACCACCAACGAACCGTTCGGATCGATCGGGTTGCCGTGATAATCCGGCGGCTGCAAATAATTGATCTTGCCGTTCTGTTCCACCGCACGTACCACGGTCTGATCGCGCTCGTATATCGGTACGGTAAATACATGGCAACCACCCACACGAAGGGTGCGAGCGATATCCGCAAACGCGCGGTCCGGCCACAACACGTGCTCCAGTACATCCTGGGTAATAACCAGATCGAGACTTCCGTCGGCAAACGTCGAGGCTTCGAGGTTTTCGCAACGCACCCCCTCATGCACGACTCCGGGCGCAACATCGGGCCAGAATTGCGACTCGATATAACGGCGACAGTCCCGCTTGAGTACGATCGATGCCGCACCTGCGGGCGACGATTCGTGGATCGCATAGTCCCGCCATTTCGGAAATTGGTCCTGCAGAACGTGCAACAACGCGCGCTGCCGCGGAATCGAATGGCAGCGCACACATTGATAAAAATCTCTGAGCCACGGCTCGCGTTCGACGAATACCGTACGACGCCGGCACACGGCACAATAGCCGCGGTTGCTGCGTCCCGTCACGACGGCACGCAACAACCCGGCCGCCCACCGCGGGTGGCGAAGCACGTAACGACCGGCGCGAATCCCATTCTGCCACATATCGACGATACCGAACTCCCGAATCGTTGTTATCGCCAACCCGGATCTACCATGCCAGCCAGCGTCGAATTGCGGCTGCAGGAGGCGGATTAATGAGCAACCACTCCGGGCCGTTATTGTTTTTGCATATTCCGAAAACTGGAGGTATGACGCTACGCGCCATCGTCGCGCGGCAATATGCCGCCCGCTCCACATATATTATCGATAACAGTGTAAATGAGTCCATTATCCGATTTCGGACAATGCGCGCCGCCGATCGTGCGCATATTCAGTGCCTAGCCGGGCACATGAGTTATGGATTGCATGAATTCATGGCCACGCCGGCACATTACCTTGCCATGCTGCGCGAGCCGTTGCGGCGGGCCCGGTCGGATTATCAATTTGTATCGACCAACCGCGCACACCCACTCTACGCCACGGTATCCGCCATGACCTTCACAGAATATATGCGAAGTGGCATAACGGGTCAGTTGAGCAATGGTCAAACCCGACTCATTTGTGGAGATTGTGCGCCCGGCGATACCGGCATCCCCACCAATCGAGCGTTGTCTGATGAGGATCTCGAACGTGCCTTGAGAAATATCGAGCAACACTTTCCAATTGTCGGCGTCCAGGAGCGATTTGACGAATCGCTAATCCTCATGCGCCGCCATTTCGGTTGGCCGCTGCCGTATTACGCAAAGCAAAATGTCACACAGCGAGACACCGGCCCGAATGCCGTCGATAGCCCGGACGACGCTACCATAATCACGCAAAACGCGCTCGACATTGAATTATATCGCTATACGCGAGAGCGATTTGAGCGCCAACTTAATGAGCAGAACTGGAGCTTTCGCTGGGAGTTACGTACATTGCGCATAGTAAATCGTTTATACCAGGGACTGGGATTGGGCGGCTGGCTGCGCATCAAGCGCGGCATTGGCCGATTACTCACTCCGGCGCAATGATACTTTGAACGAGTTCGATGAACTGCTGGCCTATTCGCCGTCTGCCGATCTGCTCCAAGATCGCGTGATATTGATTACCGGCGCAGCCGGTGCGCTTGGGGCGGCCGCCGCCGTAGCGTGTGCAGAGCACGGTGCGAAATTGGTGTTACTCGATAAAAACGAACACGGTTTGGAGTCACTGCACGACGGTATTGCGGAGACCGCCGCCCATGCGCCGGTCATCGCTGTACAGGATCTTCGCCACGCCACGCCGGATTGTTTCGATACGTTGGCCAAAGAAATCGACCAGGAGTGGGCACGTCTGGACGGTATCGTACACTGCGCTGCGCAACTTGGTGTGCTGTCGCCGCTTGACGCGAGCCAATTCGAGCTCTGGCCGGAGGTTCTACAGGTCAATCTTCTGGCCCCGTACTTGCTGACCCGCAGTTGCTTGCCGCTGCTGCGGCGTGCCACCGATGCCTCGGTCATATTCACGAGTTCCGACGTGGCCCGCAGTGGGCGCGCCTACTGGGGCGCCTACGGCGTAAGCGGCGCTGCCCTTGAAAACTTAGTGGCGATTTGGAACGACGAGCTCGAGACCAATACCCAAATTCGCTTCAATAGTTTCGACCCAGGACCCGTGAATTCGCCGCTACGCGACAACGCCTATCCGGGCGAGCATCGGCGCTACCGCCGCGATGCCGCCGAACTGGCTCCGGCATATCTGTATTTGCTGGGACCCGAGAGCCGCGCCCTGCGCGGCCTTCAGTTGAGCGCGCCGCAACGCTTATAGTTGTAACTGTAGGCCCCATTATTGCTTATATAACAACCTATTAGAAATATTATCTAAATCAACATATGAAGTCGTTTTGGAGCATACACAGGGCCATTGGTGGCTTTCGCGATACCCCTTTTCACCGCCTTATTGCCACGCCGAGCGGTCCGGGCGCCGTACAAACTGTGGAAGTCGACTAAGGAACTTGCGGACAAAAAACAGGGCCGACACGTCGAGCCCATGGCGGCGGCAGGCCCAATACGATTCCAGACTGCCGCGTACTATATTTTTGAGGCTCCGGTTGGTCGCACCGCCGATCCGCATTTTCACCCAGATTTGCGGTACGTAGACCGAGTGCACAGCGTGAATCGCCAACAACCGCAGCGCCATCTCGAAATCCGCCTGTAACCGATACTCAAGATCGAAAACGCCGTGCTGCGCATACACTTCGCGTCGCACATAGAAGGTCGGATGCGCCGGAATCCAGCCCGCATGAAACGCTCCCGGCCGATACGGTGCCGACTGCCAATAACGAACGACGCGCTGCAGCGCCGCATCCATATATACCAGATCGGCGTAACACGCCTGCGTTGCGGGGTCGTGGAACACGTCGGCGATCCGCGCTATCACCCGATCGTGCGCAAACACATCGTCACCGTTCAGCATACCGACGACATCGCCCCGCGCAAGCGCGATGCCCTTATTCATCGCATCGTAGATGCCGTTATCGGGAGCGCTTATGACCTTAGAAATTACGGATTGGTAAGCGTGAACAATATCCAACGTACCGTCTACCGATCCGCCGTCTACGACGATGTGCTCGATCAGCGGGTAAGATTGCGACGCGACGGACTGTAATGTGTCTTCTATTGTGTTGACCGCATCCTTTACTACCGTCACCACCGAAACTCGCAGCTCATCACCTTTTTCCGGTGTCATGCTCCTGACCGTCCACCGATTGTATCTGCCGCAACAACGGGGCTTGCAGCTCGAACCAGCGACCTGGCGGCAGATCGCGCGGCAACTGAATCGGGCCGTAACGGATCCGAATCAAGCGGCTAACCTGCAGACCCGACGCCTCCCAAATACGCCGCACTTCCCGATAACGACCCTGGGTAAGCACCACATTGTACCAACGGTTCACTCCATGGCCGTGACCCATCTCGATACGCTCGAAACGTGCCCGATCACCGTCGATTCGCACGCCCTTCAACATCTGATCGATATGCCGGGATTCCACCCGGCCGCGCACCCTACACGCATACTCGCGCTCAAATCGATTACGCGGGTGCATAAGCCGATCGGCGAGTTCGCCATCATTGGTCAATAACAATAATCCGCTCGTATTGATATCTAAACGGCCAACCGATACCCAGCGCCCCCCTTTCGGTTCCGGCAATCGTGCAAACACAGTCGGCCGGCCCCCGGGGTCGGAACGGGTGCAAATTTCACCTTCGGGTTTGTGGTACACGATGACCCGGGTGCGAATCCGGTCGCGCTGCTGGGACCGAATTTGGCGACCGTCAATACGCAACGTTGCCGTGCCGTCGACGCGATCGCCGATTCGCACCGATCGACCGTCCGCAGACACACGCCCTGCTTTGATGAGACGTTCGATCTCACGGCGCGAGCCCGCGCCACTGCGGGCCAGTACTTTTTGTACTTTTTCAGTCACCCATTGTCGACGATACACCGGCGGACACGGCTTCCGCCTCAGCGAAATCCGGCGTAATCGGATCGTTCTGAAATTCCTGCTGCATCGAATCGTCCTGCGATTCCGAATCGAGCTCGCCGACTGGCGGCGGTGGCTCCAAATCGACCGGCAATTGCAGATTCATATCGCGCGCGATCTCATTGATGTCGCGCTTCTCAATGAGTATTGGCAACTCCGACAGCGACTTAAGGTTGAAGTACTCGAGGAACTGCTGAGTCGTACCGAACAACCCGGGCCTGCCCGGAACGTTGCGGTGTCCCACTTGGCGGATCCATTCCCGATTCAGCAACGTGCGAATCGTATCACTACTGACGGAAACCCCTCGAATATCCTCGATATCCCCGCGCGTAACGGGTTGCCGGTAAGCGATGATTGACAGTGTCTCCAGTAACGCACGTGAATACCGCGGCGGTCTCGAATCGGACAGCCGCCGCAACCACGGAGCGTAGCACTCGCGCGATTGAAATCGATACGCATTGCCAATCTTCATGAGTTCGACCCCGCGATCTTGATAGTCCCGGCATAACTCTCTAATCGCCGCTTCTATTTCGTTGCGGGTCGGCTGTGCGTCGCGGGGGAAAAGCGCGAGTAGCTTGCCGGTCGACAACGGGGAATCCGCCACCAGCAACGCGGCCTCGATAATATTTTTAAGTTCCAGTGTCGATTCGGACATCGAATTCATAATGTTGTGCATTAGCCTCGGCAAACCGGCTAGGAATATCGACCAGACCCGTCAGCCCGGTGAGCAAATATGGATCCGCGCGAATGGTTCATTTTGCACGGCCACCAAGACACCGTCTTTGACCAATTCCAAGATCGCAACAAACGTGACCACCAGGCCCATTCGTCCTTCGCTGCTAGTGAACAAATCCTCAAAGCGCATGAACTGATGCGATTTCAATCGCTCCAAGATCATTGTCATGCGTTCCCGCACCGACAACGTTTCCCGGCCCACTACGAGGTGTTTATTGCGTCCGGCCAGAACGATGACATTCTGAAACGACGTTACCAAATCTGCAAGTTCCACTGATGGTAACCGCTCCACCGACTCGACACGCTCGTAATTGGCGTAGGCGAGATATACGTCTCGACCGACTTGCGGTCGATCGGCAAGATCGAATGCGGCTTTTCGAAATCGCTCGTATTCCTGCAATTGACGCACCAGGGCAGCGCGCGGGTCCTCACCCTCCTCGTCTCCGAGTTCCGGTTTCGGCAACAACATACGGGATTTTATCTCCGCCAGCGTCGCCGCCATGACCAGATATTCACCGGCGAGATCGAGCCGCATCAAGCGCATCATCTCCACATACTCCATGTACTGCCGGGTGACATCCGCAATGGGAATGTCCAGAATATCGATATTCGCTTTGCGTATCAGGTACAGCAACAAATCCAGCGGACCCTCGAATCGCTCGAGAAAAACCTCCAGGGCTTCGGGGGGGATATACAGATCCTGCGGCCACTCCGTGTAGCTGACGCCACCGACCACCGCGCGCGGCTCCGCAGCGGACTCGCCGGATGGCAAATCGTTTACGCCGGCCTCAGCCATTAATAGTAGTCGGTGCCGACATAATGCCGCACTTCTGCCATGGTGTCTTCCGCCACGCTGCGGGCGCGTTCGCAGCCGTCGGCAATAATGTTTCGCACCAACGTCGTGTCTTCAATGTATGGTTTCGCGCGCTCGTGCATCTGCAACTGCTCTTTAATTATCGATTCGATTAACGGTTGTTTGCAATCCAAGCAACCGATGCCGGCGGTGCGGCATCCTTGTTCGACCCAGCTGCGTACGTCGTCTCCGGAATACACTTTGTGCAGGTCGAAAACCGGGCATATCGACGGTTCACCGGGGTCGGTGCGGCGTTTGCGAGCAGGGTCGGTAGGCATCGCCCTCAGGTTCTTTTCGACCTGAACCGGATCGTCGCGCAGCGCGATGGTGTTATTGTACGACTTGGACATCTTATTGCCATCCAAACCCGGCACTTTGGGAGCATCCGTTAATAATGCTTCGGGTTCCGGTAGAATAACCCGGCCGCCGCCTTCCAGATATCCGTATAGTCGTTCCTTGTCGCCGATGGTCAGGTTACGCTGCGCTTCCAGCAATGCCTGAGCCTTATCGAGCGCCGCTTGTTCGCCACGCTCGACATAGGCTTGGCGGAGTCCACTAAATAATCGCCCGGCTTTCTTACCCATTTTTTTTACGGCGGCTTCGGCTTTTTCCAAAAATCCCGTATCACGCCCAAATAAATAGTTGAAGCGCCGCGCGATTTCCCGGGTTAATTCGACGTGCGGGACTTGATCCTCACCAACCGGCACCAACGAGGCGCGATAAATCAAAATATCCGCACTTTGCAGCACCGGGTAACCCAAAAACCCATGGGTCGCGAGATCCTTTTCTTTCAGTTTCTCCTGCTGATCCTTGTAGCTGGGGACCCGCTCCAACCAACCTAGCGGCGTAATCATCGACAACAGTAAACTCAACTCGGCATGTTCTGGCACCCGCGACTGAATGAACAACGACGCGCGACCCGGATCGATGCCCGCCGCCAGCCAGTCGATAACCATATCCCAGACGTGCTCGCTCATCTCGCCGGGTTGGTCGTAATGTGTCGTCAACGCATGCCAGTCCGCCACAAAAAAGAAACTGTCGTATTCGTGTTGCAATTCGATCCAATTTTTCAGTACGCCGTGATAATGGCCGAGGTGCAACCGACCGGTGGGCCGCATTCCCGACAACACTCTTTGCGCTTGACCTGGCACAATCATCGTTTTATTGCTCGTTGCTCAACCATTCTTTGTGAAAACTCAAGCGCAGCATCAGCCGTTATATGGCCCACGCTTCGTTTGACTTCAGCATCGCAATATCCCCCTTGCCAACACGCAATACCTCAGGCTCGTGATTAACCAGATCGATGACGGTGGTGGGTTCGATTCCGCATACACCACCATCGATGACCAATTCGACTTTATGCTCCAGCATGTCGCGAATCTGATCTGCGTCGCTTTGCGGTTGTGCGTCGCCCGGCATTATTAGCGTGGTGCTCAACAGCGGCGCCCCGAGTTCGGCCAACAACGCATTAACAATTTCCGAATCCGGAATGCGCAGACCGACGGTGCGCCGGCGCTGATTCTGAAAGCGCCGTGGAATCTCGCGCGTGGCCGGGACGATAAACGTATAGGGACCGGGCGTAAATGCCCTTATAAAACGATACGCCTCGTTCCTGAGTTTTACGTAACGCCCGACGTCGGACAACGCGGCGCAGACCAAAGTAAAGTTGTGGCGTTCATCGAGCATGCGAATGTCGCGCATGCGCTGCGCGCCTTGCACGTTTCCGAAACGGCAGCCCAGCGCATAACTCGAATCGGTCGGATAGGCGAGCACACCACCCGACTCGATAATCCCTACGGCTTGTCTGATTAGCCGCAGCTGCGGATTTCGCGGATGGATTTGAAAATATTGAGCCATGGCTAGTGTTGTATGCGCGCTACGCGCTGATCGAGGCAGTGGCGGAGTAATTCTCGAGCCGCGCCCTGCCCAGGGATCGCCACATCGGGGTCGAGCTCCAGCAACGGCTCCAGCACGAATCGGCGCAAGTGCATACGCGGATGCGGAATTTGTAAATCCGCAAGCGCGAGCTGCAATTCGCCATACAGCAATAAGTCCAGATCCAGCATCCGCGGTCCGTTGGGGTCCGTTTCGCGGGTACGTCCGAACGCATCCTCGATGTTCCGCAGCCCCGAGAAGAGTTCATAGGCACCGGCCAACGCGGTCATCTGGCACACCGCGTTGATGAAATCGGGTTGATCCTGGGGCCCAATCGGCGCGGTTCGGTAAAGCGACGACACCGCCGACAACGTGGCCTCCTTAATAGTCCGTAATGCCTCGATCGCGCGCCCGACTTGCCGCTCGGGCTCGTGCAGATTACTTCCCAAACCAATATAGGCATAGGCCGCGCCGCTCATGCGCCTGCGCTTCGGCGCCGGCGGCGACGGGGACGGTCCTTGGCGCTATGCGTAGGGCGATCACGCACCATGGAGTGCCGTTGCGATTCGTCGACCTCCTGAAACCGAGTCCACCAGTCGGCGGCCTCTGAATCGGCATCCCCGGCTTCACTTCGTAACACCAAGAAGTCATAGGCCGCACGAAAGCGTCTGTTCTCCAACAACCGGGCAGCCCGGCCACGGCGGCTGACCAGGCGCGGCTGCATCGCCCAGATCTCCTTGATCGGAGTCGCGACCCGACGCGGCACCGTGGTTCGCACCGATTGCTGGGCCAAAACCTCATCCGCGGCGATATATTCCGATTCGTGGTCCGGCACGCCGGCCTCGCGATGACCCGCTACCGCGGCTCGTACCGGTCCCCATAAGAATACGGCCATTAGAAACGCCGCTATAACCGGTTTTCCATCGCTCACTCGTTGGTCGGTATTGCGCAGCGCCAATCGATACAACTTTTCGTGGCCCGCCGTGGGCGCTCGCTGCAGATGCATCGCGCTCAACGGAAACAAATGTGAGAACAATCCGTAATCACGCAACAGCTCGTAGGTGGCCGAAGCGTACCCACGGTGAAACAGTTTCAGCACTTCGTCGAACAGCCGCGCGGCCGGGACATCACCGACAAGCGGCCCGGCTTCTT
>JAOTWM010000629.1 GCA_029862885.1 Gammaproteobacteria bacterium | reverse complement strand
GCGTTCTGACGGAAGCGACAACAATCGGCATCGCATTGAACACAGCGAATCTCGACGATATTGCCGCGCAACACTCTATCGGTACACTGGAAGACGAAAGCGGCCTACCGGTTACCGATGTGGTGCGTTATGGCGCCCGAAAACTTGCTGCGGCATTGCTCTAGTTAATCAGGAACAGTAACAGGGATCCCCGTCGGTGATGCAGTATTCAGACCGGGCTAGTCGCTCTGAGTATGTCGGATTTCATGAAACGGGCTTTACCGGTGGTGAAGTTTTCCGGTGAAGATTCATGGCATTGACCGCACCAATCATGTCCAAAAACGCAACCACAGTAATGTAAGTATGATCCGTTTCGTCTCGTCTCCAGTAGCGGTGTTCACAGGATTGGCGCTGGTGTTCGGATTGCTGTTCGCACTCATTACCGCGCCATTTCAAGCGCCGGACGAACACGAGCATTACTTCCGTGCATTCCAAATATCCGAGGCCATGTTTATTGCCCAACGGTCGGGCGACAGCGTAGGCGGATTGTTGCCAAAGAGCCTCGCCGAGGCGACGAAAGTATCCGAGGGGATAGCAGGCAAGACGGACAAGCGTCAGGATCTCGAGAGACTGCGAATGTTTGCCGGATTTCGATATGACGCCGGCCAACGCATGTTCATCGAGTTTCCCAATACGGCGTTGAATTTTCCAACGTTGTATTTTCCCCAGGCGATGGGCATCGCCATGGGGCGAGCACTGGGTCTTTCGTCGCTTACATTTGCATACCTGGCGAGACTCTGTAACTTGCTGGCGTGGCTGGGCATCGTAATGCTGGCGATAAAGATCATACCGGTGTTCAAATGGGTCACCGTGCTGTTGGCGCTCACGCCCATGTCGTTATTCCTTGCCAGCAGACTGTCCGCCGATGCGATGACAAACGCGGTATCTATTCTGTTCGTAGCTACAGTCGCCAGAGTCGCGTTGGACAACGAATACCGGCTATCTCGGGGGACAGTTCTATTCTTATTGGTGTTGTCGGTTTTGGTCACGCTTTCCAAGAGTGTCTATATAACAATCGTATTGCTTATATTTTTGATACCTGTAAACAAGTTCGGCGGACGATTCGCCCAGCTCGGGTTTGTGATGGTCTGTCTTTCCGCGAACATTGGGGTTACGTGGTTATGGGCCAGGACGGTCCAGGGGCTTTTCGTCGCGATGAGCCCGAGCGAGAATCCGATGCCGGCGGAACAGATCAGTTTTCTACTTTCAAACCCTGACGAATTTCTTCTTGCCATCGGCAATACGATCTCTACCTACTACGTGGCGTTGGCGCGCCAGCTCATTGGTGTTCTCGGTTGGTTGGATATCCGCTTGAACCCATGGGTTTATGCACTGTCGTATTGTCTTCTTTTGGGTTTCAGTCTGCTTGACAGTCGATCGGATGTCGTGATCGGGCGTCGATCGAAGCTCATCATCTTTGCGGCGCTGTTTGCGGGTGTGTTACTCATATTTACGGCGCTTTACGTGAAGTGGAATTCTGTGGGGAACGACATCGTCACTGGGATGCAGGGACGATACTTTATTCCATTGTCTATTCTGTGGTGGTTTTTGTTCTACAACGTCGGCCCTGCGGCAAAAAAAGTGGCGCCTCGCGCACTAGGCGTGATAGCGTGTTTATTCTGCTTCCTGGTCTTGTCGTATTGCAGCTACAAACTCCTGACTCGATACTACATAGTCTAGCGCGCTTCGCTCTCACGAAGTCGCTCGCCGTACAAGCGCATCCGCGGTGCCTCTACCCGATCGCGCTTAATCCAAAAAGTCGACTCGACGACAGGATCTGGTCCATCGCAACGGTTTTGTTAGGGGAACAGAGCAGACTCTTGCAGTCCGCCATTTCTTGGTCAACACGATACAAGCGTTCACCTTAGCGAGTGTTCACGTTCGGTTCGAAGAAATTTTAAATGATTGCGCATACGACCGGTATTTCGTCACCGGTGCGGGGTATACAGACTACTAGCTCCCTGGCATGTGCCGTGGCCGGAACAACTGGTGCAGCAGCGGTATGTCGATAAACAGCAGGGTCAATACGGTGATCAAGCAAAGAGTTGTATAGATGACAAAACGCTTTTGCTTATAAAGATGCTCGGGGTATTGGACCGGACTGTCATCTAGAAACCCTAATTTCATGTACAAGGAGACGAAGCCGGCAATTAGAGGAACACTGAGGATTAGTTCGAGGCGGTAGCGAACCATGAAGATACCGAAAAACAAGCTAAATGCCGCCGCATAATAGATGATGCTGGCTATCAGTCTATATTCATCGTAATGTGCAAACGATTTTCTGTACCGAGCCGCCCGATCGGGATGTAGCTTCTTATACTCGGCGTAGCGTTTGACGGCCATGAAAAATGCGCCGATCATCCAGTAGGCCAACACGAGGGACAAGGTGGGCAGATGGATTTCGTTCACCGTAAACCATCCGAGCATCAAACGGATCGGATTGTTGATCGATTCCGATAAAACGTCGATATACGGGGTGTCCTTTAGTCGTATGGGGGGGGCGTTGTACAAAACGCCCATGATCCAAAAGATGAGTGAGCAAATAAAAAAAGAGGGGTTTACAAACCAGGCGATTAGAAGTCCCAGAAAACCTAGACTCAGCCACTGCAAGTATGCAATTGGGATAACAACTTCGCCG
>JAOTWM010000627.1 GCA_029862885.1 Gammaproteobacteria bacterium | reverse complement strand
TGCGCGGCGCCCCTGGTGCCGGACGTTATATGACAAAAACCAAAGCGGATATTGATCATGCCGATTCCCGAAGAATTCGATAGCGAGAGGTTAGCTGAAATTGGCCTCGCCATACTCTGCTTAACGGCATCAACGGATAAAGTTGGAACCCGGGCATGGAAAGGTATGGATTGGGACGTGATGGGGCTGTTGTATGAGCGAGGTTGGATCGGTAATCCTGTAGGGAAAGCCAAGTCAGTAATCGTTACTGAGGAAGGATTGGAAAAAGGCGAATCAATTTCAGGAGAAGTATTTTGGGGCCGAGTCATAGATTGGGCGCCGGGTCATATAACCATGCGCCGCACCGGACCGCTGACTTCGGTCATGCTTCTTGCTGTGGCAAGAAGCCCGCCCTACGCCCAGCTGCCGGTGAGCTTCAACGTTATGCAATACAAAATGAAAATTAAATCATTATTAGAAAAGTATTTTTATCATGATGGAAGAGGTCCTGAACTTCAGTCGGTTGTATGGAATAGCGATGGTGTGATACCCAAAGGATTTGAGTACTACAATCCCGATGACGGCTATGAGGAAAACAACTTGAAACATATAAAGCTTATAGGTGTTCAAGCATACTCTATGGCTGGCGAAGAAGTACATGGAAACATAAAAACACTAAGTAATTCTCACGCTGCAATACTAGAAATAGTAAATTCAGATTGGTTGGCTAGTTTTTTACCTGCTCACATAAATAAATGTAAGCATTACCAGATTATGTTTTATGACGAAATATATGACATGATGTGTGAAAACATAATTGCTGGTAAAGGCAAAATAAATGCATAACAAATCGTTTAAGCCGTGTGTGCAAAAAGCGTGCACACACTCGGACCAAGCGAACAGCACGCTTGGCCGCTTAACTCGGCGTTAGGTGGCTAAACAGATCGACAAAGGTATCGAACTACTAGCTGAAGATCAGGGCGTTGGCATCGAAGCGAAGACAGGACACCTTGTTACCTACAACGCTCGTTTCTTTCTCCGTAAGGGAGACGAAGTGACTACGGACAATCTGTCCATCGCTTCATATAGATCTAACTTGAAAATTCGAATCGTCGATGGCATCGAGTTAATCGACCACAGTATAACCCTAGGCCGGCGCCAGCCGATTGCCGGGATCGAAAAGTCACTTTATGGTATGCGTCCTGGGGGTTATCGTGAGGTTCTGGTCAGTTCTCACTTAGCATACGGAGCTAAGGGTGTTAAAAACAGAATCCCGCCAAATGCTATGCTGCGTATAAAATTGTGGGTGCAAAATGTGCAACCCGCCACCTAACAATTCGTTGCAGCGGCCAGTCTTAAAGTTCACACTTTTTGCTTACGCAAAAACTGCGCCCTTTAAATCTGCCGCTGAACTCAAGCGTTATGTGGCAATTAAACGAAATCTACCTAGGAGTTAGAGCCATGGTATCTAAACCACTAATTGATTTCTTACCTTTAAAACGATATGGCTTTACACGATTGATGTTTTCATTAGTGATATTTATTTTTCTCTTCCTGCCTAGATCAGTATGGGCGCAGGAAAATTTCTACCAGATTATCAATGGCTCGCTGGACGCAGTGGATGATAGTTTTGCCAGTGACCGTGGATACTCGGTATTTGTGAGCTATGACGACCAAAAGTTTCTATTCGACGTCGGGTTAAGAAAGGAAAGTTTTCTCGGTAATTTAAAATCTGCGGGAATCGCCCTGGACGATGTGGACTTCGTCGTACTATCCCATCGGCACTCTGACCATACACGAGGATGGCCATTTCTACGCAAGGCGCAGGCTTCGCTTCCAATCTATGTGCCACCCGGTGGCGGATTCTCACACATTTCTGAATCGAAAGAGGTAGATGATCACTTAAAGATCACGCCCAACATTATTATCATTCACAGTCACGACAAAAAGGGTTCGTTAGATGTAACGGATGAACTTTCTCTACTCATCAAAACCAAGAACGGACCTTATTTATTTACAACAAATTCTCATACCGACTTTTTTATGAAAGTTAAGAAGGTCGAACAATTTTCGAGGCAGAACATATATCTGCATTCAGGTCATATTGCACGCCGGATTTCACCTGATGAGATGATAGAGACTATGGCAAAAAAGATGAAGGCTTTGAATATAAGGCATATTAGTCCCAGCCATTCAAGCCCACAGCATGACAGAATCTTTAAGGAGATTTGTGGTTCGAGTTATATACCTGCTCTTGTAGGTAAAAAGGTACCGCTCGAGCTGTATTAAAATTATGCCGCTATAAGCACGATCCAGGGAATTTAGAGCAAATGCAATTGCCACATAACAAACGCATGCAGTCGGACGCGGCAAAGCCGCGCCGCTGATGCGGAGCGTTAGAGCTCACCAACAGCTATCGAGACGATGATACTTGTCGGTCAATATGACTCTCCCTTCGTTCGCAGAGTGGCAATCACGCTGAACTTGTATGGAATGCACTTTGAGCGGAAGGTTTTGTCCGTATTCACTGATTTCGAGGCGATGCTTGCCATAAATCCTCTCGGGAGGGTTCCAGTTTTGGAGCTTGAAAATGGAGAGCGCTTGTTCGATAGCCGCATGATTCTTGACTACCTAGATGGACTGGTGGACACGGAAAGAAAACTGATGCCCTGTAAGCTACCCGACCGACTGCGAGTTCTCGG
>JAOTWM010000126.1 GCA_029862885.1 Gammaproteobacteria bacterium | reverse complement strand
ACCGGTACGCGAGAAATCCGTCACGGCCGTGCTCATCACATCCTTCGCGTTCGGAACCCTACTTCAAAACGCGGCACTTCTGTTTATTTCTCCGCGCCCGAGAAACGTACCCTTGCCGGACGTGTTTTCGGAGACCGTACATTTTCTGGGTGTTATTGTGCCGGTGCGAAACATAGTAACCATCGTTCTTGCATTGCTGCTGCTCGGCGTGTTCGCACTGTTGATGAAACGATCCATTCTCGGTATTGCCATGCGCGCGGCGGCGACGCATTTCACCATGGCGCGGATGCTGGGTGTGCCCGCCAACCTCATCATCAGTACCGCCTTTGCGATCAGCGGGTTCTTGGCGGGAACCGTGGCGCTCGTGTGGTTCGGCAGAATCGGAACCGTCGTTCCCGGCATTGGTCTCGAGCCCCTGCTGGTCGCCTTTATCGCCACGGTGATCGGCGGCATGCGCAGCCTACCGGGTGCAGTGGTGGGTGGCTATATTCTCGCGCTGATCGACATGGGGCTGAACTTTACGCTGCCTCAGGATCTGCTCAAGTTTCGCGACGCATTTACGTTTAGCGCGGTTATCTTGATCTTGCTGTGGCGACCCGAAGGGTTGATCAAAGGACCCGGTTCGAGCCGACCTATCTAACCCGGATATTTCACGAAGGCGGACGATGTATAAGGAACTTCCCCAATATTTGAAACGTTTACGCTGTGTTTTGGGCACCGGGGCCAGGGTACAGTTTGTCCTATTCGGATTCAGGAAAAATCGGCCGTCGTATTCGGCACGATCCTCCTTGATCCATAGCTACGACTATGCATCGGCAGACGATCGCACCGACCACTTAGTCCGATTTCCCCTGAACTCCGAATCCTTCATGAATTATCCGGGCTAGGAACACACAGAATGTTTCAAAAACGGAATCTCATCACATTCGTGTTGCTCGTTATCCCAGTGCTGCTGTTGCTGGGCGCCGTTGAAATAGCCGACGACCGTTTATTTCAGCGCATCGCGACCAATTTGTGCATCAGTCTGATGCTGGTATTGGGATTGCAAGTGTTTATGGGCAACTCGGGAATTCTGTCATTTGCCCATATCGGCTTTATGGGCGTGGGCGCATACGTTTCCGGCGTACTGTCGATGCCGGCACGAATGAAGGGCATGGCGCTACCCGAGTTGTACGCTGTCTTCGAGGGCGTTCAGCTTTCACCATATTTGTCGATCGCTATCGGCGGGCTGGTGGCCGCTGCCGTTGCGGGCGCCGTGGCTTATCCACTGATGCGGCTATCCGACGCGGCTGCCGTCATTACGTCCTTCGCACTGCTGGTCGTACTGCACACAGTTATGGTGAATTGGAGCGCAGTGACCAACGGACCGCGAACATTTTTCGGCGTACCAAAAGTCACCGATATCTATCTGGCGGCGGGGTTTGCGATCGGAGCCATCGCGCTCGCCCTTGCCTTCAAGGAATCACGCACCGGATTACTGTTGCGTGCGGTACGCGATGACGAGGCCGCCGCCGAAGCGATGGGCGCACATGTTTCGGTGCTGCGTTGGCGCGGCTTTGTGATCAGCGCGTTGATGGCCGGTTTGGGCGGTGCCCTGTGGGGGCATTTCATCACGTCGTTCTCGCCCAATGCCTTTTACTTAAAGGAGACATTCGTGATCCTCGGCATGTTGGTGATCGGTGGCCCCATGACGGTGTCGGGTGCGGTGCTCGGCGCCTTCGTAGTAACTTTTGCTTTTGAGGGGTTGCGAGCCACAGAAAGCAGCATTAATGCGGCGCAGATTTTTGCACGCCCGGTGGTAGGGTTGACCGAAGTGGCTCTGGCCTGCGGGATGATAGGGCTGCTGATATTCCGGCCCAGGGGTATTATGGCTACGACCGAAGTGGGTGAATCGATCCGCTCGAGGCGCAGCAGGAACAATTCGAACACGGAGATCGAGTGATGAACTGGAAGACAGCGCATAGATCGTTTTATTACGCGAACGCCGAACAACCAGAAGATATCGTGCTGCCCTGCGGGGAAACTGCGCATCTGGTAATCGATGTTCAAAACACCTATATGCACAAAGACGACCCCGATGAGACCAAGCGCTGGACACCATTTTTTGAGCGCATGAATCAGACGGTCATTCCCAACACGGCGCGGCTTATTGACGAGTGCCGCGCGCGCGATGTCGAAAACATCTTTGCCCGGATCGGCTGCCTAAAGGACGATGGGCGCGATCGCTCGCTCAGCCAAAAGAAACCCGGGTTCAATTATTTGCTATTGCCCAAGGACGGCGAAGCAGGCCAGGTCGTCCCGCAGCTGCAACCGCGAGACGACGAGATCACCGTTATCAAGACGACCGACAGCGCACTGACGGGCACCAACTTACGGCTCGTGTTACACAATATGGGTATTAAGCACGTCGTCTGCTCGGGCATCTTTACCGATCAGTGCGTTTCTTCGACGGTGCGGAGCTTAGTGGACGAAAGCTTTAACGTCGTAGTGGTCGAAGATTGTTGTGCCGCCGCCACCATGGAGCTGCACCTGGCCGAGCTTTCAATTATCAATATGATTTACTGCCATGTGGTCACGCTCGATGAGGTGCTGACCTTCTTTAGACCATAGCCCGCGCACCCCGATAGACATCTCAGGGAAAACCCGCTATGCCTGCTAAGGTCGCGAGTATCTTCGAAAAAGACAAACGGCTGATTGCCGACGCCACCAAGATTCGATTCTTCCCGTTGGTTGTTGATCGCGCCGATGGCACCCGCATCACCGATGTGGAAGGCAAACAATATTTGGATTTCACGTCGGCCTGGGCGCTCGCCAATACCGGATACAGTAACTCCAGGATGCGCGCTGCATTGATCGAACAGCTCAACAAGAGCACCTTTACCGGCTTGGTTTCCGGGTTGCACGAACCTGCGGTCGAGCTCGCACAACGGTTGATTGACCTTACGCCGGGCGACTTCGAGAAGAAGGTTTGGTTTGGTCTTTCAGGGTCCGATGCAAACGAGACGGTGGGTCGCCTGCTACCCGCTGCGACCGGTAAACGACGTATCGTGTCATTTATCGGTGGCTATCACGGCACCACTGGCACATCGCTCAACATGTCCGCTCACATCGCCATGACCTCCGATATTGGCGGCGGCAATATTGTCAAAGTGCCCTACCCCCACCCATACCGACCGCCTTTTGGTGAAGCCCCTATCGAGTGCGCGGAGAAAGCAATACGCTTTCTTAGCGACTACATCTTCAAAACCATCTGCCCCCCCGATGATGTCGCAGCCATCATAGTGGAAGCCGTGCAAAGCGATGGTGGCGATATCGTTCCACCGCCGGATTTTCTACCGATGCTGGAAGCGCTATGCCGCAAGCACAATATTTATCTCGTGCTCGATGAAGTCAAAGTCGGCATGGGGCGAACCGGCGAGATGTTTGCGTTTCAGCACGCCGATGTCGTCCCGGATGTAGTAGTACTAGGTAAATCTTTGGGAGGCGGGCTTCCACTCAGCGCGGTGGTCGGCCCAAGGAAGCTTGTCGATAGCGGCTTCTCGCTGTTCACCGCCACCGGCAACGCGTTGTGCTGCACGGCCGGACTCGCAACTATCAACACCATCGAACAGGATCATCTGATCGGCAAGGCTCGTACGGTTGGCGACTACCTTCATACCAAACTGCAAACGCTCCGGACTGATCACCGGCTAATCGGTGATGTACGCGGCCTCGGTATGTTTCAAGGTGTGGAGCTTGTTAAGGATCATACAAGCAAGGAGCCCGCCGCGATCGAAGCGGCAAAAGTCGTTTATCGAGCTTTCGAATTGGGTTTATTGGTTTTCTATGTAGGGATGTTCTCCAACGTACTAGAGATAACCCCGCCGCTGATTATGACCGAAGCGGAGGTCGACGAAGGCATCGACATCCTGGATCAAGCGCTGCACGACGTTGCGGCGGGACGCGTGAGCGATGAACTTATTGCACCGTTTGCGGGCTGGTAGCCCACGCGAATCGAGAACACCTCGGGAGCAATTTTAATGAACACCGACGACCTACTCAAGCGCCTGGACACGGATGGCATAGACAATCTCTCGGTGGTCTACCACGACTATAGCGGTCGAGCCTGCGCCAAAACGATCCCCAAGGAGCGATTTGCGTCCGTGCTGTCCCACGGTGTGGTCTTCGCGCGCGCAAATTTGAGCTTTACTGTGGACGACCATCAAAGCGCGGACGCAAGCTTCCTGGCCGAAACCGGGGATTTTTTCGCGGTCCCCGACCCGCACAGCTATGTGCGGGTACCCTATTTGGACGCGACCGCCCGCGTGCATGCCTTTATGTGTACGGAAGACGGTGCCGACTGGGAGGGCTGCCCGCGTGCTCGCCTAAAGGCAATAGTCGATGCCTATGCCGCGCAGGGTCTGAGCGTTCGCGTCGGCTTGGAGCCCGAGTTCTATCTGCTCGAGCATATTGCTGAGAATGAATACCGGCCCGTAGACCGCGACGGAATGTTTACCCTCGCCGGTCTAGAGCGCCACTACGGCTTGTGGAAATCCGTGAGCGACGATCTGCGCGATATGGATATCGTCCTCGAGCAGTTTGGCAAAGAATATGGACCGGCTCAGTACGAAGGCACACCTCTTTACAATGAACCCATTCGCGCCGTCGACCATTTTCTCGCCTTCAAAGATGTGATTAGAGCCCGCGCACGAGAGACCGGGCGGGTGGTGAGTTTTATGCCAAAACCCTACGCGCATCTGCCCGGTTGCGGTCTTCACGTCCACGTGAGCCTGTGGAACGAAGACGGTTCCGCAGAGATCACGCCCGGCGCGTCGGATGACCAACCGCTATCCGAAACCGGCGGCTATTTTGCCGCTGGGTTGCTAAAACATGCGCGGGGCCTAACCGGCGTCGGGTCGCCAATCGTGAACTCCTACAAACGCTTACTGCCCGGATCGTGGGCGCCCGTGCACGTGTGCTGGGCCGTAGGCAATCGCGCCGCCCTGGTTCGCGTGCCGGGTTTGGGCCGTCGCCGACACCTTGAATACCGCTCAGGAGACAATGCCGCCAACCCGTTTCTGTTTGTAACCGCTCTGCTTGGTGCGGGGCTCGACGGCATAACAAATCGGCTGCCGCTGCCGGCACCGGTAGACACCGACGTGGGCCACCTAACGGCAGATCAAGCGGCACAACGCGGTCTCACCTTCTTGCCCACATCATTGCCGGAAGCGCTTAACGCCTTCGAGACGGACGAGGTATTGTGCGAGACTCTGGGCACCGTGGTTGCCACCGAGTTTTTGAAAGTAAAGCGCAGCGAGCTTGCCGCCTACGGTCTGATGGTGCATCCCTGGGAACGGGAGATGTATCTCGAGACGATATAAGGAGAAGTAACATGCGACGAAGCGAAATCGATGCGATCCCGCTTGCAGGAGACGTTTCGTTTCGCGAGCGTGCCGTAGAGGTCGATAAGACCGCGATGCTCGTCATCGACCTCCAAAAGGGTGAGTACAACGCGGAAAAACGCAATGCAAATCCCGACGACAGCTACCTCTGGGCGCGTATCGAAGACGTCGTCATACCGAACGGACAGCGCTTGCTTGCGGCCTGTCGGGGCGCTGGCGTAGAAGTGATCTATACCGTCATCGAATGCCTAACCTTGGACGGCCGTGACCGAAGCCTGGATTACAAGGTTTCTGGCATCTTTGCGGCGAAAAATTCCTGGGAGGCCGAAGTCATCGATGAACTCAAACCCGGCGATAACGAGATCGTCCTGCCAAAGACATCATCCAGTCTGTTTAACTCCACCAACGTCGAGTATGTGCTACGAAATCTCGGCATCGAGTACATCATGGTGATGGGTATCGTGACCGACCAATGCGTAGAGACCGCGGTCCGCGACGGCTGCGACCGCGGGTTCTTGATGACACTCGTCGACGACGCGTGTGCCACTCACTCCGAGCGACGTCATCGGGAGTCACTCTTCGGTTTCAGAGGCTACTGCCGGGTGCGCTCAACCGCACAGATGATCGAGGAGCTTGCGGCCCAAGCAACGTCACAATAAAAAAATTGGGAAACGCCAATAATCGATAGTGGGTCGATTTGGTTGGTATTACGGCAGGCCGTGCAGCGCCTAGTGCAACCGAACGCGTGCCTGCGGGCCTCGCCGTAGGCGGGAAGAACGCCCATGCCGACGCGGTTCCTCGGTTACCCGGTGTCGCCGATGCAGGCCGCGGTGTATACGAACGTTTTGGGACGGGATAATAATCGGATAGGGAGGCGCGTGGACCTGGATATAGACCGCGGGCTCGGCATGAGAATTAGATAATTCCCGCGCTTCGGTGCGCCGGTCTAACCACTCTTTGACCTCTTGGTGGCGTTTTTCCGCATCCGCAGCGCGCTCTGTCTCGGCCAGTCGGCAACTTGGTGTGCTACATTCTTCAATATCGACGCGTTGCAACGAAGGCGCGCGTTCCGGCGGATTGTCGCCGTACACGGCTCGGCCCGATGGCGCCGTCCAGCGGTACACGTCTGCTTGTGCCACCTCGACAAAAATCGCGGTCGTTAACAACGCGGGCAAAAGAACGCTAAGTCTCGAGACAACGGTGCGATTCACAGGGCGATACCGAATTCTGAAACGCGAGATTAGAACTATTGTACGAAGGTTGTATTTCGCAGTCACGCCATTTAGAACACCGGGCGATCGAAGAGTTATCCGACACCGCGGCGCCGGGCGCGACGGTGGACACCAAGCAAAACACCGGATAAGTCAGCGCATCGGCAGCGTCTTAGGTGCTGTCGATCGGGAGCCAATGTGGGTCTGCTGACCCGGACACGCAGCAATCGGTCCCACAATCGTCAGGTCAGATGTTGGCCGAAATGCGCCAAGGTCCGGTTCCACGCGTCGGTGGCTGATGCCGCGTGAAACACATCCTCCCGAGTGTCATTGAAAAACGCGTGCCCGACCCCGGGATAGACCACCACCTCTGTATCAACGACCCCTTGCGCGCGTTGCTGCTCGGCCCATGTTTGGGCATCTGCCACGGAAAATACTTCCTCGTTTTCCCCGAAGAAGATTAAGGTGGGCGGACAAGTCGTCGCCATAGGGTTGGGCGCAGGAGGAAAACCGTAGAAGGCCGCGGCCGCGTCGATGCCGGCGGTGGCCGCCGCGATGCAGGTCAGCGCGCCGCCCATGCAAAATCCGGCAACGCCGACCTTAGCGCAACCCTGGGCCCTTAGGAAGTCGACCGCACCTTTGATTTCCGTTGCCGCCAACCCCCAGTCCAAACCGTCCATCAAGTGTTGCGCCTCTTCCTGCTCTACCGTGGACTTGCCGTGGTAGAGATCCGGCGCGAGCGCCAGATATCCTTGGGCGGCGAAACGCCGCGCGATATCCTCGATGTGCGGCACCAAGCCCCACCATTCTTGCAGGACCACCACGCCCGCACGGGGCGTATCGGTAGGACCAGACAGATACCCGTCGACCCGGCCGTCGCCGGCTGTAAAATTCACCATCTCACTCATCGTCGCACCTCCAGCTGAACTGCCAGTTGTTGAGAGAGGACACCTCGTTGGCCCGACTCCCCTTCTTCGAGCACAACCAGCGAATTAAAGCGGCGTTGGCCCGGAAGAGATCGTAACGACAAAACCACAAAGACGCTACTTATCGGGTTGTCGCTTGGGCCAGACGCTCGTGCGCCACGCCGCGTGCTTATCGGTCTCGCCGCGGGCGACGGAGAAATAGGCGTCTTGTAATTTTTTGACGACGGGGCCCACTTCGCCACTACCCACGGGCAACCGGTCGATGCTGGTGATGGGCGTCACTTCCCAGGCGGTTCCACAGAAGAACGCTTCGTCGGCCGCCACCAGTTCGCTTCGATCCATGTCCCGCTCCACGGTCTCGATGCCGCATTCGTCGCGAAGTAACTCCAATACCGTGGCCCGGGTAATACTCTCCAATATATCGCTGGTGACGGTGGATGTAATTGCCTTGCCATCGCGGATCATAAACAGGCACATGGCCGGTCCCTCGGCGATCTTTCCCCGGCTGTTCAATAGGATGGCGGTGTCGTAATCATCGGCCTTAGCCTGCACCCAGGCCAGCCGACCGTTTTGGTAGTTGGCGTTACACTTCACCCGCATGGGCATTGCATTGTCGGCGACCCGCTGCCAGGCGCTGACCTGCGCCGAGCAGCCACTACTCACCCAGGGAATGTCGGTCCTCGGCCCTGCGGTGATGGCGAGACCGAGAGGGCCGCAGATGGCGGGCCCGCCGAATCCATTCACGAACACGGTGGTCATGATGTGGATGTTCTCGCGGAATTCGTTCGCGCGCAGCAACTCGAGTGTCTTTTGCCCGACATACGCCGTGTCGATGATCTCGTCGAAGCGCATGAATCGCTGGGAATAGGTCAGGCGCTCCATATGCGCATCGAGCTGGAACAGGTACAACTGTTCCTGTTGTGCGTTCCAGTAGCCGCGCAACCCTTCAAACACGGCCGTGCCGAACTTGAAACCTACGGTCGCGACGTGCACTTTTGCTTCGTCCCAGGGAACGATCTCATTGTTCAGAAACACATATGGGGAGTTCGACATGTCTTTTATTCCACGCTTGGTTTTAGGTTTGATCTCAATAACTGACCGTTGTTCTTGAGCAGCCGTTTCAACCAGAAATCTCCGTGGTTCGGGACCTTTTGTAACGGTAGAGAAGCCACCCGTAGATCACAACGTTCACGACAATGACAAAGCCTGCGATGCCGAACTGAATACTGCGGCTCAGCCCGGCCGGATAGATTACCGGTAAGAGGTAGTGTTCGATGAAGCTCTCCGCATAACCGGATTCGCCAGCGCTCTGTCGGAGACTGTTTTCCCAGAGCGTCAAGGGACAGATGCGGCCAGTTATTTCCACAAATGCACCCCATAGGGCGCCTGGAACATGAATATAGACGATCCAGTGGTATCGAAGAATCAGCAAACCGCCCAATACTGCGAAGACGATGAAACCCAGATGCAGAGCAAGAACAAGATCAGCGGCGATGCGAAAGAACATATCTTTGCCAATGAGATAATGTGACTAGGGTACATCTCGTAAAACTAATTCCCTTTCGTTTTCCTCGCCCCTCTATGTTCGATCAAATGCATGATGCTGTCCAAAATCGTCTCGAAAAACAGGAATTTCAACATTCTAACGCCAGAATATTCGCCTATTGCCATGGCAATAATTATCGTAATGTGCATCCGCATGACACCAAGGTTAGGAAAAAACGTGATTGCGCCGACGTTCCGCATCGTCATTTGGACGCCCCGAGTTTGTTGATATGCAGAATCATCTCGGTGCGCCGGCCCGGACTCTTTTTGTTGTATGCCAACACAATACGTGGTTTCGCTAATGAGTGCGGCTCGTTCTGCTCAGCCGGCAACGGCGCCGTCCGCCTGATTTTTCCCGAGCTTAACAAATCTGGGAAGCACTCGTTTAGCTCGTCGATCTGGTTGTCGGTAAGCTCACGCTCCAACCGTATAATCAGATCATTGCCGACTTGCCGTGACGAGTGGTAGGTGGAATAGAAATGTCTGATCCATTCCACCCCGTCTTGGGCAGAATGCACGATCTTATACAGTGACAGATCCTCCGCCGCTATGAGCCCGCGGTTTAGCATTTGCTCTCTGACAAATTCATCCCAGCTTTCCCAGTAGTTCTCGTGTGGCAGCTCCATCAACACCAGTGGCATCGGCGGGGCTTTGCCGCTTTGCAGCAGTGTCAACGTCTCAAATCCTTCATCGTGGGTCCCAAACCCACCGGGAAACAACGCCACCGCGTGCGCCTCCATCAAGAAAAACAGCTTACGGGTAAAGAAGTATCTGAACGTGATGAGTTTGGGATCGTCAATGATGACTTCGTTCGCGCCTTGCTCCAAGGGCAGCAGAATATTGACTCCGAAACTTTTGTCCGCGCCGGCCCCGACAATGCCCGCTTTCATGATTCCGTGCGCGGCGCCGGTGATGACCATAAACTCGTGTGCGACCAGTTCTTTGGCGAACTTCACCGCCATTACGTAGTAGGGATCTTGCTCCGGAGTCCTGGCCGAACCGAAAATCGACGCCTTGCGGATGTTCCGGTAGGGTTTGAAAACGCGGGCGGCATAACGGATCTCGGCCATCGCCCGACTGACTATTTTGAGATCCAGCGTATCGAGATCACTGCGCTTGAACTTGAGTGAGTTCAGCAAGATTTCTCGATAGAGTCGCGTTGCAAGGTCGTCTCCACTCGCCGTGTAGATTTCGCTGACCTCGTCCAGCACGTCTTCTAGGGTATTCGCTGACATCTCAGTGTGACTTAAGTCCGCTTATCGCTCAATCGATGCTAAGCAAGATACATCTTGATGGCAGGTGAAGGAAAGCTCGAGCCGATGCAAGGCCAGAATTTACAAAGACGCCATATATTCGCGCATACGACGGTGCGTGTGGGCACCGGGGACCGCGCTCACCCCGGCCCCTATGTTGTCGACCGGGTGATCGGAACTGCTGATCGCCAGGACGACACAGGGGTGACATTCTCGAAATCCGCCGCAACTAGCTCAATGAATACAGTATCTACATCCGCATTTCTAAGACAGGCAAGCGAATTATCATTCAGTGGTCTGATTCCTTACAAGCTGTTGTGACAGAGAATTGGCGATTGCCCAGAACAAGCACCGGTCTATACCTTTTCTACACTTGGCGGGGCCAAGAAGTATAATTGGGGACGTAGCACAGTATTTTTTTCGAAGATTCGCAAACACTGAGACCTGAACGCACTAGATTAGACCTCGCGGGCTAGTTAGTGGCATCGTGTCTTAGGGAAACATTAGAGAAACTGTGCTAAGCCCCCTATTGCTGCGCTGGTGCCTGGAATCGCGTCACGCAGGGGTACATTGGAAACCATGATGACGATAGTTGAATCGTAGTTTCTCCTATTAGATTGCCCACATATACTTACCTGACGGGTTATGCGCGGCTATGGACACGCGTAACCCGATTCATACCTAATAATTTCTAATACCTCAAAAGGACGTTTATCGAAACTGCCAATATCTGCCCCCTATCGGTCGCAGCTCTCATCGCACGCCGCCTCCACACACCGGTACTGCTGAGGATCGATAACAACCCTAGGTGCCTCTATCTGACTGCATTCTGCAGAAATTCCTTAAAGTTGCCACCACCGTCTAACAAGGCTGCGCGGGCTGCGGTAGGAACTTTTTGCAGATTGCACGACCCCGTAATAGTGAGGGGCATTCCGTTACACCTGAGGTTTGTCGATGACAGGGTGCCCGTGATTTGGGTGCCCTGAACCGTTCCGTTTAGACTAAAGGTCCCACTGCACGACACCCCGGGTCGGTTGAGGGATGACCCACGATTATTGATGCTGAAACTGTTTCCGGTAAGTATCCCCAAGGAGTTGTCGCTACCAGGATCGCGGATTACCTTATTATCCGGCTGGATCACGATGACTATGGGCCCTGAACCAGACGTAGATCTGCCACCACCTGTCATTGTCATCTGGTAGGTCCCTTGGTAGGTGCCCGCGAATTGAGCGCCACCGCCACCACCACTGGAACTACCCCCGCCACCGCAGCCTGTGACTGCAACCACAAAGGTAGTGGCCATTAGGAATACGATCGATTTGAATAATCGATTGTGCCTGCTTAAATCTTTCATTGTCTTACCCTCCACGCTGCGACATGCCGCACCGTTATACAACCGCACCTTCTAGCGTTGGTCACAGTGAGGTTCCTGCCTTTGGCTTGCACATCAATTGAGCCGACGGCCAAGCGATCAAAATTCGGATGATAG
>JAOTWM010000628.1 GCA_029862885.1 Gammaproteobacteria bacterium | reverse complement strand
CATTCAGGTCGTCGCTGCCATGGCGATGGTAGGCATTGCAGCTGCCATGATCTTCGGGTTCAGGCGATATTTGGCTGTCAACTCGGAGCGAAGAATGCGGGCGATGCTCGAGTCCGTCGGGCTCGATCCCGAGATTGCCACGAGTGGCGAAATCCCGACCATCATGAAAGAAGTTCGGCAGCGTTGTCGAAGTTGTGCGATTGAGTCCGTCTGTGAACGATGGCTAGAGGGCAAGAAAGATGACGGTAACGATTTCTGCCCGAACGCGAAGGTTTTCGACATACTCAGGAAACACAGTCACGCTGTCTGACAGACAGCCCTGACAACGGATAACCGGCCGCCCGGGCGATTAGCCTATACGCAAAAGTTTTTTGCCGCGGTCGCGCCGCTCTTTTGGGTCATAAACGGTCGTTCAACCCAAGTCTAGCCTATTTCGGTAGTCCCAGGTCCAACGTCTGCTTTCAACAATAGTGGACGTTCAGATCACCAGAAATCGACCAAATCGAAGGGCAACTAATGGCCAGAAGCCGACGTCGTTACGCTGTTTAATTGAAATGGCCAGTGCAGCGGTGGTTATGTTGCAGGCTTTTCTACCACAAAGACAAGAAATGGCCACAACGGTATCCCGATTTGCTTCTTGAAAATGATCTTGCATCCGGCTTGTTCGAGCGTCGGCAAAACAGATACGGATCGGCAGCCGAGCGAGATTGATGGCATCAGCCACACGGCCCGTTCAACTTTGTCTGCCAAACATTTCACCAGCGGTGTCTCGGGATTGGTAGAATGAGCGACTCCAATACGCCCTCCGGGCCGCGCCACACGGAATAGCTCCATTGCACCCTTGACAGGATCTTTTAGCGGACAGGTGCTATACGTAGAAAGTACGACATCGAAACTGCCATCTTCGAAAGGCAAATCGAGCATATCACCGGTCTTAAACTCGACGCGTTCGCTTAAACCAGCTCGTCCAATTCTCTCCCTTGCAACTGCGAGCATCCCGTCACTCATATCAAGAAGCACGACTTGGCCGGATGTGCCAATTCTTCGAGCCGCTAACAGTGCCGTGGATCCCGTTCCCGCGCCACAATCAAGTACTTTGTCGCGCGGGCAGACCGCCTTATCCGTCAAGATTATCCGTCCGCGTTGATCTGATCCTGCGGTCAGAAAGGAGTGCTGAAAATTGTACCGCCGCGCGACTCCATTATAGACAACCTTCAGCTTTTCTTGGTCCAAGGCTTCCCGCATTAGCTAATTCTCTGCCTTTGTCCAGCGAGCCTTCAACACTGCAGCATCTATCAGCACGAGTATGGCAAGGCGGTTGGTTGACTGCCCACCAACAAAAAAGGGCAAGACCTACAGGTCCCGCCCTTTCAGGCCTCAACTCCCAAGGAGTTTGAGGCTGGCCCGCAATGACTGCACTGCAGGCCGAATCGCGTTAATTAAGCCGCTACGATATTCTCTGCCTGAGGACCTTTTGGGCCCTGAGTAACAGTAAACTCGACGCTTTGGCCTTCGGCCAACGATTTGTGTCCATCGCCCGCAATAGCGCTGAAATGGGCAAATACGTCGGGGCCAGATTCTCGCTCAATAAAGCCAAAGCCTTTGGCATCATTGAACCATTTAACGGTTCCAGTGGTAGTAGACATAGTCATATTCCTATTTATTCAAGAGTAATTGGAGCCTTCTTGTGAAGGCAATATCGCTGGAAGTGCTGCTATTACTTATGAAAAACAGGACGAGGTATTAAAGAAGGGACTTCGAAATGGCGTGCATAAATATCAGACATACATCAAGCTGAGTGGAGTATAGACGGCCTGACCCCATAGTCAAAGGAAATTCCCAGTAAACTCTGGTACTTGCAGCGATGCCGTGATGACAGGCCCATGCCATTTGGACACACCAAGAAGAATCGCAAGGAACCCGCAGCCATCGGACCGAAACGCCCGAATGCGAACGTCTGCTTTGGGTCAGTAGGAGTCTCTCAGCAGTTTACTACTCGAATGGCTGCTTTCGGGTGCTTACCAGCCGTTCGACGAGCAGTCTTCCTAATTGGCGGTTTTGAGCGTCTGCTTTCACCAATAGCGGTCGTTCACACAGCCAGAAATCCACTGAAATGATGGGCTGCTTCCGGCCACAAGCGGACCCTGACGACAGCACCAAAGAAAACCCCGGCACACGGCCGGGGTCTCGCTGCTCTCAAACAGCAAATATCGGTCAGTTACATCCGATGGCTTCCATGATGTCCTGGGCGTCTGCATCAAATTGGACGGCATCCAGCTCCGCCAGCTTCTTGCCCCGCTGTGCCTGTACTTGATTGCGGAAGGCATTCAGCACTGCACACGCCGATTGCACATCGGGGACGGCTAAATATGCCTGCGCAAGCGCGATCTTGTCAGCCAGACTATTTCCCGGACCGACCCCTGTCACAGCAGTGCCCAACTGTTGCAGGAGGATTGCCGGTGTGGGCGCAACATCGGAGACGGTGACTACCAGGTTGCCACCGCCGCACCGGTTGGGGTCGTTGCAGCCCCATTCCCCGAACTTGAGGTAATAAGTCTCGCCGACGTTAGCCTCGAATTCAAGGTTGTCGTTAAAGCCTATGTCAACACACGCGACTTCGGTCAATGCCGCGCAGCTGCCAGTGTATACTCCGTGGATCGTATCGAACGGAAACGAGATGC
>JAOTWM010000328.1 GCA_029862885.1 Gammaproteobacteria bacterium | reverse complement strand
GCTGTCATGGGAGAGATTCAGACGCGCAACGTTCATCCCAGCGGAGATCATTTCTCTTAAGGTTGTTTCGCTGTCGCATGCAGGGCCCACAGTGGCCACCACTTTGGTCTTTCTCAATCGATATGGTGCGTCCATAAAATCCGGGTCAGAGAACAATTGTTCCTAATATTAACATCTGGTAAGTCATCTCAACCAACCAGTAATTGCATACAAGGAGGTATGCATGCCAAGAAAAGCCCGATTCAACTTGCCCGGTATACCTCAACACATCATTCAGCGCGGTAACAACCGTGAGTCTTGCTTTCTCGCTGACAAGGATTACAAGCGTTATCTAGATGACCTTTCGGAGGTAGCATCGAAATACAGTTGCCACATCCATGCCTACGTGCTCATGACAAACCACGTTCACATATTGGCGACACCGATATTGGAACATGTGCTATCGCAAATGATGCAGGCATTGGGTAGAAGGTATGTCCGCTGCGTCAACCAAAAGTATAAACGCAGAGGCACGCTAGCATCCTGGTGAGTACAAGTAGTCGAGTCATCGGGCCAACGCACAGTTCTGCAACGTCGGGCTCATTCGCTATCATCCCGTATACAGTCAATCGGGCGTCTGTTCAGATGAAAGAAAGGCCGCATACCACGAATTGTTTCGAAATCAAATAGACAACGAAACCGTGCATGAAATACGAGCGGCATTAAATCACGAGCTTGTACTAGGACGATCGCATTTTAAGGGCAAAGATAAGGAAATGACGGCCAGACAAACAGAACCAGCCAGACCCGGGCGACCTC
Source organism: Gammaproteobacteria bacterium (assembly GCA_029862885.1). Taxonomy (GTDB): domain Bacteria; phylum Pseudomonadota; class Gammaproteobacteria; order Arenicellales; family JAOTWM01; genus JAOTWM01. The sequence goes on along the minus strand of JAOTWM010000328.1, from coordinate 5,067 downwards.
GCGTGGAAGAAGATCGGGCTTGCTACTTTGTGATTGGTTAGTATATTAGCAACAATTGTCCTCTAACCGGGGTTTTCCGGAAGATAATCGAAAGAGCTAGCGAGGGAAAACAAATTATGACCCGGCTTCGCCAAATCGTTAATGCCTCAAAGTTAGGGGAACATGGTTTACGATTGATTGGTACCACAGACATTGACGGCAAAGGAACAACACACGAAATCGCTGACGTTGATCCCATTGTGTTGTTTGATTTTGGGAAAATTAACACGCGTGACGAGTTATCATTTCGTCCGCATCCGCATCTTGGACTCACCGCCATGAGTTTTCTCCCCGTAAACGGGACGTGGATGGCGTGGGATAGTTTAATCGGAGAGAATGAGTCGCACCTCCATGCCGGTGGATTGTACTACGTTCATGCCGGATCCCCCGCTTTTCATCATGAATACCCGTCACCAGAAACGGTGGCTGCCGAAATGGATGTGGAATTTGTACAGTTGGTGTGGAATGCCACTGATGAAGAGGACGTCAAAACCGTTATTATTCAACCGAAAGACGTGCCCGTCGTCACATTGGAAAACGCCACCATTCGTGTGCTGGCGGGCGAGTTCTGTGGTGTTAGATCCGCTCAACCATTCACTCACCGAAAAATTATTTATGGGTACGTTCAATTGCACAACGAGAAAGCGGTGGACTTGCAGGTACCGTCGTCATTGCGAGGAATCTTGTTCGTCATTGAAGGCAAATTGGACGTGAATGGTGTGACCGTAGATGAACAACAGATGATGATCTTGGGCGACGAGGACCAAACGCTGTCCATTACTAATCTTGGCACCGAAACTGTCAGTAGATTTATTATTGCTGCCGGCGAACCACTGAATAAACCATTTTGTAAGTTAATTGGATTAGGGGGATTCATCATCGGAAAAACCGAAGAGGAAGTAAGGAGGAGAATGGAAGAATTTACTGTGAAAGCGGAACAACTTAAAGCCGAAATACCACAGCATTTCCCGGCGCAATACCTTTGAATGAGCAAAACTTAAGAACAGTAACCTTGCGGCTAACCTTGGCATGGCGGGGGCAGAAAATAAATCTGTCCCCTTATTTTATTCTACTTGACCGGAATCGAAGCCATGGCTCCGAACCGGTCATAAGAACCGAACGAGACTGGGCTATGAAACAACGTCAGACTCGAGGCATTGAAGAGTTCAGCTTAGCAGATCTGCACCGCGGCAATTTGACCGCGTGCTTTCATTACATCGTCGCTACGGTTACCGTAAACCGCCTAAATTCGCCGCCATGACGATACAGCAGGCTAAAAATCGGGAATTCGATCACGTGATCGTTCTCTGGCCTTACACCGTTCCCAATGAGAACAACCAGAAACGTCGACTCTTACACAACGCGATTGCCCGAACTAAACGGAGCTGCATCGTGCTTGCTCAGTCGCCGAATCGAATTGTTCTCTGACCCGGATTTTCGGATACCATTCACCAACCCAATACTCCAACATTGGGAGTGGTCGAAAAATCTTGGGCTAGCCACCGTTACTTCCATGTAACGTGGCTACGCTTATCTCTGGTGTTTATCGACCTCAATCAAAACTGATGGCCATTATAAAGGGGGCGCCTATTGCAGGATCATCGGGTGTCAAAGTCACTTCCCAGGTGACACTTGTCGCATTATCGACTCCTGCAGCAATGGTAGAAAAGACAACACTGCCATCAGGCATGGCACCTACATTTTCAGTCGCTGGAGTAAAGTTTGTATCATCTCCACCGGCAAAAGCTGATTCATTCATCGTTAAATTGAAATTCCCCACAGTACCCGGCGCAACTGAGATGCTGGGAGTAAGCTGATAACTATAGAAATTTAACGGATCAAGTAGATTCACAGACTCTGGGCTATTGGCAGGAGTAAGTGATCCACTCACGTTTCCTGCGTCGAAAAATGAGGTAGCTGAGTACGCCATAGACGCGCTGGTCAGAAAACCACCGATAAGCGGTTCCGTAGTCTGTGCATGGGCTGGCAACACGACCGAATCAACTACTGGCTTCGCCCATTCTTTTTGCAACAATCCTGCCCCAGTAGCAGCAGCACCACCGGCCATCATAGATTTCAATGCCCTACGCCGTGAATTTGTGTATTTCTTATCCATAGCAAATCCTCCAGTACCTAACGGTTAATCATTTTGGGATTGGAGCCGGTAACAGTTCCGGGGCGTATTCTATACAATTCATCGTAATACGCAATACTCGCTGATTAAGGAGAATTGGTTATGTTTGGACTTGCTAATATTATTAAACCCTTATGTATAGAAGATTTTCTGATGGAATACGCTGGTAATAATGCCGTCTTTATTCCAGGTGAAACAAACAAGTTTGAAAATCTTTATGAGTGGGGGGATGTCAACCATATAGTGAATAATTCACGCCCTTCGTTTGAGTCTGTTCGTCTCGTATATGAAAAACAAACCTTACCCAATCAAGAGCTTGCAAATATTGGCGGTTGGCTGGAAAGAGGGGCAACACTGGTTATTAATCACACACAACACATCGATCCGATTAACGAGCAATTTGCCGAGGCATTAGCCAATGACGTCAATGCCAGCGTCAACATCAACTGCTATGTCTCCTTTCCAACAAAGCAAGGATTTGATTGTCATTACGATACCCATGATGTTTTTGTCATCAATACAGCAGGCATCAAATCATGGAAGGTTTTTCACCCAACAAGGAAGTTCCCGCTAGATAGAGATCCTGCCAGCGACAAAAAACTCTTGCCATTGGCGGAAGATGCAAAGCCTTATCTTGAATGCACTTTGACACCGGGAGATGTCCTTTATATCCCAAGAGGCCACTGGCATTATGCGATTTCAGAAGAGGCATGCATTCATCTCACAGTCAGCCACTCCAATCGTAGTTGTGTCGACTACTTAGTATGGCTAATCAATGAGATGAGGAAAAATGATGAGTTTTTACGGGAGGATTTCCCTCTGTACCGAGTAGAGTCCCTTCTTGGAGATAGACCGGACGACGAATTAAAAGAGCATTTAGAAAAATTCAGACAGCATTTAACAGAGTTCCTGAAAAGAGACAGCTTTCTGGAGAGCATCCTTCACTGGGTACAATTCGAAAACCCGATACGGAGAAAATACCAGCTACCTGAACTCGCCGAGATCAGTCAAAACCCGATTACGCCAGAGACTAGGTTTTATATTGCACCAAACCAGAAACTTATCCCAAGGCATGACCCTAACACTGGACGAATCGAAATTATTTCACGGGGAGGTCTAATCTTGTTTGAACGTGTACCAAAATCTATGATTGAATTGATACTCGATTCCAAAACTCCATTCTGCGGAAAAGATCTACAACAACTGGACTCCGACGTCTCGTGGGAGAATATTCAATCAATGCTCCATAGATTATATCAATCAGGACTGACAATGCGTGCCTGATTTACTTAGAAACAGGGGTCAGAGAGCAATTGTTTCTTATTTTAGAGAAAACTGTTCTCTGACCCGGTTTTTTCGATTTTCTTGACCGGAGACGGCTTATGGGTGTCCCCATTAGCAGTTTGGATTGGCCTGTTCACTCGGGTAGCAACAGGTCTTCCATTTTGAATGCTTTTCGAAGTGGGACCAGTGGCAAAACATGAATTTCGTCCACCTTGATGAGATCGCGCTCGTTTTTCCGGTAGCGCGACATGGGGAAGATCATCCGTTGGCCAATTTCGAACTGCAAGGACAGATGCTCTAGCCATCGCTCGTAAGCTTCGTAGTAATAGAAAGCCTGTGGGTCACGGTATTCAACGATCCACAGCGGTCGCGCTGCCGACACCTGGCTCCAATCGGGCGGCTCTCGCCGACGGTGCCGACTAGAATAGATCTGTTGGTTGGCCAGGTACATCGCGGACCAATTCAGATCCTGGAAAGTCTGCGGTGAAAATACCAACCCCAAATCGCTCTTCATGCCGATAACCACCGCACGATGAGGAGCGTCTTGCCAGAACCACTGTGCCCATCCCCGCGCGCGTTCATCGGAGAGTGTTTTGTAGGGTCGAATAACGTCGCGAGCCATCGACCCAACACCGACGACAAGGAAAAATATCAACCAAAAATTAATGATCCGCTGGCGCGCCCGGTCCTTCTTGCTGAGTACCTTTGCCATCCAGGCCGCCCCCGCCCCGGCCAGCAGGCAGATCGCCGGCGCCAGAGGCATGGCAAACTTGGAGCTCTCTCCGTATGGGTAACGGTGCATGCCCGCGGCGATCAATTGCAGCAATGCAGGGCCGAACAACAATAAAAAGACCGCAAGGCGTCGGTCCGAACGCCAGACACGAATACTGCCGAGGACACAAAGAACCAGCGTCAGGGAACTGCCAAAGTTTTTGCCACCAGCGGGAAATGCAAGGAACTTGCCGGCATGCGTCTCGAGCAGCCACATTGGCAGCTTCCACGGCTGTTCCCAGGGCGGAAAGGTATTGTGCCAGATCGTGGCCATATACCCCCCCTGCCATTGGAATTGCCTTTGCAAAACGAACAGAGACAATGCAAATGAAATGACCAGCACCGCATTGAACACCAGCCACGGAAACCACAGCTTGAGGGCATTCCTTTGCCCGTCTGCCTGGCGTCGTTCCCGCAGCAACGTGGCAAATATCGCTAGGCTGACACCACCGGCCACAAACACTGCGGGAAACGATAGCCAAATCAGCGCCGGGACGGCCGCCACCATGGCCCATAGCCAACCAAAATGGCCCGCCGCCCAACGCTCCCACATCCACAGCAACAGCACCGCGGCGAAGAGGTCAACGCCGTAGGGCTTCATCTCCGCGGCATAACGTAGAGCCGGATAAGACATGGCCAGCAAGGCGACCGCAAGTACCGCCGCCCAGCCTGACAACAAACGACGCGCCAAGTCCGTAAATAACAGCAGACTTGCGACCGAGCACAGGTAGGGAAACAGCCTAAGTGATAGCTCGCTGGTGCCAAACACGTCCGTGACGGCTTTCTCCACCCAGAGAAACATCACCGGCGCGACCTGGTGAAACTGTCTCAGCGGTTCC
>JAOTWM010000322.1 GCA_029862885.1 Gammaproteobacteria bacterium | reverse complement strand
ATTCATAAACAGGAAGGCCTCGTCTTCCCATAGCGGGAACTGCAGGGAGTAGCGCAACGATCTCGCCACAAGACCAAGCGTGACGAATACCACGAGGATGTGCCACTGCAGTCGAGCTTGATCGGAGCGGCTAGTCAAAGGAAAAACAGCTCTGGCAAATAATAATCGTGCTCAATCCGAAGGCCGAGAGAACCGGACTTCGAGTATGCGAACAATAAAACATTATCGTATCCACTAAAATTTCTTTACCTTGGCTGTTGGCCATTAGATAAACAAGTGGCATAAAGTCACAAAGCACCCAAGGAACATCTGGCCGAAATGCGTATTGGAGCGTATTCTTCGCCAGCGCAATATCGTTTTTTATGATCCCAGAGAAAACTTGGGGACGTAACCCGGTTTCTTATCCAAGAACATATAGCGCCGAGGAACAGTGGATTGGCTAAAGAATTATCGCCTATTCCTTCCACCACATTTTACAGCGACAGTCTATGCATTACACGCAACGACGATCTTTTGGGAGTCGAATTTAGATTTCACTAGTATTAGGAATATTAAAGAAAGTATATTGAACGGAGGGGTTGCTTTTCGTTCCGCCTCTACCTATAGGATAGTGAGCCACCAGCGGCGGACAGTCAATCGCACGGAGCCTTTCTATTCCAATGCTCCACTCAGCCTTGTTACCCGGCATCGATGGCACGGGTCGTTTTTTCGCTCCTTTTATGAAATGTTTGCCGGATGGATGGAGGAGCAAAGTCGTTACTTATCCGACCGACGTGCCACTCGGATACGCTGAGCTTACTGACCTCGCTTATGCGGCCCGTCCGAATTCGGAAAAATATTTGCTAGTCGCCGAATCGTTTTCCGGCCCGGTAGTGACAAACCTCGCAGCACGACACCCACGTGGATTGGTGGGGATTCTGATCGTTTGCACGTTCGCGACCACACCACCGATATTACGCTATGCACCTGCTAAATTGATTGCCAAATTTCCATTTTGGAAATTGCCTGCCCAGATCACGACGTCGATGTTGATCGGGAATGATGGGTCCCCGCCGATGCGTAACCTGCTTCACGAAACACTCAAAGAAGTAACGCCTGCGCTTTGGCGTGCGAGAATCGAAGCCGTTGCGAACCTAGACGTTGCGACCGAACTTCAATCTATTGACGTCCCAATGCTCTATATTGCAGCGAGCCGCAAAGCGCGGGGCTGGAAATCGAAAGACTGTCGAAGTTAGCACAGCGGGTTACGGTGGACGGCCCACACACGCTGTTGCAGACAAAACCCGAAGAATTAATGACCCATATCCAGAATTTCGTCAGCGGCATCGGCGATTCGGCCTGAATTCCCTTCCAGGTTGCGTGATGCTTCCGTTCCAACCAACAGGATGCATCCACCCCAAAACCCATTACAATACCGCCAGAAACCGGGTCGCATCGGCGATCCCGCGCCACGCTCAATATTTGAGGAGAACCACTACATGACCACACACACTCGAGTATGCATCGTCGGCGGGGGCGCCATGGGGGTGGGGCTGTTTTATCACCTCGCGCTGGAGGGCTGGACCGACATCATTCTTGTCGAGAAAGGCGAGCTCACGTCGGGGTCGACATGGCACGCGGCGGGGCTGTGTCCGCACTTTATTGCCAGCCTGACGATGGCGAAGATTCACGTCTATGGCGCCGAATTGTATCCGAAGCTCGAGGAGCTGACGGGGCAACCGGCCGGGTGGCACGGCTGCGGTAGTCTTCGCCTCGCGCTTACCGATGAAGAGGTCAACTGGTTTCATTATGTGCAGGGTATCGGCAAACTCGTCGGCTTCGAATTGGATGTAATCGGCCCGAGCGAGATCAAGCAAATTCATCCGTTTCTCGAGGTCGGCGATGTCAAGGCCGGGGCGCTCACGTTTACCGACGGCCATGTCGATCCGTCGTCGATGACCAACGCGATGGCCAAGGGCGGGCGCGATCTCGGCGCGAAATTGCAATTGCGCAATCGCGTATTGGACATCAAGCCCGCGCCCGACGGCGAATGGGAGGTCGTGACCGAGAAAGGCAGCATCGTCTGCGAGCACGTCGTGAACGCGGCGGGCAGTTACTGCGACATCGTCGGCGGCTGGACCGGGCACACGGTGCCGATCACCAACATGTTGCATCATTACGTCGTGACCGAGCCGGTCGAGGAGTTCAAGCAACTCGATAAGGAACTGCCGGTGGTTCGCGATCCGTACTGTTCCAGTTATATCCGCCAAGAACAAAACGGGATTCTCGTCGGGCCGTATGAAACCGAAGGGTCGAAAAGTTGCCTCGAGGACATCCGCTGGGATTTCGAGAGCGAATTGTTGCCGGCCGAGCTCGACCGACTCGAACCGTGGTTATTGAAGGCCTGCGAACGGATCCCGCTATTCGGTGAATACGGCATCCGCCGCACCGTGGCCGGGGCCATCACGCATACGCCCGACGGCAATTTCCTGGCGGGCCCGGCGCCGGGTCGGCCGAATTACTGGATGTGTTGCGGTGCGGCGATCGGCATCTCGCAAGGCGCCGGCGCGGGCAAATACCTGGCCGAGTGGATGGTACACGGCCAATCCGAAATCAACATGGCGGAGGTCGACCCGCGGCGCTACGGCGACTGGTCTGCCGGCGATTATTGTCACGCCCGGTCATTATGCGAATACGAGCATATGTATAAGCTGCTAAGCCCGGGCGAACAACACGAAGCCGCGCGACCGGTGCGCACTTCGGGGTTGTACGACACGCTCAAGGCCAAAGGCGCGCAATTTGCCGACGCGTTCGGCTGGGAGCGCGTAAGGTGGTTCGACGCGAGCGGCAATGGCGAGGATTACAGTTTTCGCCGCACCAACTGGTTCGATCCGGTGGCCGAGGAATGCAAAGCCGTGCGCGAACGGGTCGGTGTGCTCGATCTGTCGAGTTTTGCGAAGTACGACATCACGGGCGCGGACGCGGACGCATTCTTGAATCGGGTCACGGCCAATGGCGCACCCCGCAAGACGGGTGGTGTCACCCTCACCCACATCCTTACCGACGCCGGCATGATCGAGGCGGAGATGACCATCACGCGCTTTGCCGACGATCGTTTTTACGCGTTGTCGGGCGCGACAGCGGAAGTGAAGGATTTCGATTTGCTGAATAAAGGCAAACAAGACGGCGAAGCCGTGGAGATCACGAACGTGACCGACGATTACGGCGTGCTCGTAGTGAGCGGTCCGGAATCGCGCAACGTGTTGTCGGGATTGACGAGCGCGGATTTAACCAATGCGTCGTTCCGCTGGTTGACGGGCCAGGAGATTGAGGTCGGCGGCGTCGCGGCGCGCGCGTTGCGGGTGTCGTACGCGGGCGAGCTCGGATGGGAGCTGCACGTGCCGATGGGCGATCTCAAGGCGCTCTACGACGCGGTTTGGACCGCCGGTGAGCCCTACGGCATCAAGGATTTCGGTGTGTACGCGATGAACGCGTTGCGCATCGAGAAAGGTTATCGGGGCATGGGCGCGGAACTCACCAACGAGATCACGATGGTGGAAGCCGATATGGAACGTTTCGTAAATTACGATAACGATTTCATCGGGCGCCAGGCCACCCAGAATTCAAAACAACAAGGCGCTCGCATTCAGTTGGTGTATATGACCGTCGATGCGGACGACGCCGAGGCGCGCGGTAACGAACCGATCTTTGCGGACGGGAAATCCATCGGCGTGTCCACGAGCGGCGGTTACGGATATACGGTCGGTGCAAGCATCGCGTTCGCGTATGTCGATCCGGCGTTCACGGCGCCCGGCACCCAGCTTGAGATTGAGATTTTGGGTAAGCGGCGTGGCTGCCGGGTGGAGGCAGAGCCGCTTTGGGATCCGCGTAATGAGCGGTTGCGGGTTTGACAAATTTGAATGTGATTGTTTGACGGCGGCGTTCGCTTCGCTCGTTCCGCCGTGCGACGATTCCGATCGCTGCGCGGCGACCGATTAACATCGAGACAAACGCGGTGCACCGCCGTCGGTAACGTCGTGGCTATAGACCAACCGATCGACACCGGCCCAGTACGCGGCGGCTTCGCACATCGGGCATGGGGGCGATGACGAATACATCACGCACCCTTGCAAGTTGCGCGTGCCGAGCCGGCGTGCGGTATCACGGATGGCTTCGATTTCGGCATGGGCGGTCGGATCACCGTTCACGATAACGCGGCTCGGCGCCTCACCAACGACACGGCCGTCGCGCACTAACATTGCGCCATAGCCCTGGTCGCCCGTCTGGATAGCGAGCTCTTGCATCTCGAATGCGCGTTGCATGAAACCTTGGGGAGTCGTGTCGGTCGGTTGCGCGATCGGCTCGCTCGATTCGGCGGCATATACGAGCGGTACTGCGAACCCGGGTAGCAGTCCTAATGATCGCAGCAGCGTGCGCCGGTTGAAATTGTGATCGCCATCGATATGCTTGTGCATGCTGCTCCTTCATGAGGTTCATCAAACAGATTACGCCGGATTTCGCTTGTGCTCAATCCGGCCTACGCGATACGTATCGTAATGCGGCGGCAGGTATAATAGCGGGAAAGCTTCAGAGTCTACACAGCATCCCCTATTTGTACTCGATCTATAGGTTATGAACGGCAAACAAGACGATTCGCAGGATCTCGACCCGCGGTTGACGGCGTTGTATTCGTCCGGAACCGATCACCGTCGCGTGTACGAGCAATGGGCGCAGAATTACGATACCGAACTCATCGACGATCTGGGCTATGTCGCGGACCGCGAGGCGTGCGCGGTGTTTGCATCGGTCGTGACCGACCGCGGGGCGCGAATTCTCGAGGCTGGGTGCGGGACCGGGTTGGCGGGCAAGCGGCTCGCGGCGATGGATTACTCGGATATCCACGGCGTGGATTTTTCCGAGGAGATGTTAGCGATTGCGGACTCGCGTAACGTCTACGCGTCGCTTGCGGCACATGATCTTACCAGGCCGCTGCCGGACGCGCCGCCGTACGACGCCGCGCTGTGTGTCGGCGTATTCGCGTTTGGCCCGCTGCGTTCCGGGCACATTCACCACGTTGTCGATGTGGTAAAACCGGGCGCTCCGGCAATCGTTACCGTCAATGGCAAAGCCTGGGCCAAGATGAACTGGCAGGACGCAATCGACGGCGCGGCGCGCGACTACGACTTCACAATAGATAATATCGTGACGATACCCTACCTCGTAAAGCAAAACATTGACGGCCGGGTACTCGTGTTGCGACGGCCGATGTGATATTTGAGAGCCCCCAATTCATTCTGGGGGAGTCGAATTGAGATTGAAATTTATCGGCATTAACGTTCCGCCGTATTCTTTGTGCCGTGCGGTTGTCGCCGTACGGTTATCGACTCCGTCGTAGGGCGGAATGAAGCGAAGCCGAACGCCGCCGTAAAGATTGAGCCGCATCGCGACGTTCGCCATCCACCGAACAGCATTGAAAAATGCGGCGGCATTCGCTTCGCTCATTCCACCCTATTCAAGAATGGAAATTTCCGTGCGTTTGCCGCAATCAGGATTCGCGCTATGATCGACCATTCGCGCTGGGTTAATCACGATGACGACATCTACTACGACTAGCGACCGCGCCGATACCGCAAACGTCGCGCGCCGCCCGGACGGCCTCTTGGGCCGTGAAGAGGCGGCCCGGCTCAACGTGCGTTCGGATGCAATCGGGCTCGCGTATTTTTTCGGTCATTTTGGATTGATCGGCCTGGGCGGATGGCTAACTTGGCAAACGTTCCCGGGCATCGCGTTCGTGCCGGTATTATTGATTCACGCCTTCATTCTCGGCTTCCTGTTCTCGCCGCTACATGAGTGCGCGCACGGCGCGGCCTTCAGGACGCGCTGGTTGAACGAAACCGTGTTGTGGATAACGGCCATCGTTTATTTGGTGCCACCGTATTATTTTCGTTATTTTCATCT
>JAOTWM010000710.1 GCA_029862885.1 Gammaproteobacteria bacterium | reverse complement strand
TTACCGTCGTCGGTGAGGTCCCGGGCGCGACTGTGGATCGGATGGGAATGTCGGTCGCTATGAAGTGAGCTACGAAGATGTCGAACGTTGGGTGCAATTTATTAGGCGCACATTCTTAAAAGTCCTGATTATCGTTGCCGTTGCGGTGACGGTGCCTGCGGGCGCCAAAACGTTGCCGGATTTCGCGACATTGGTGGCGGAAAACTCGGTCGCGGTCGTTAATATCAGTTCTGACCAGGACAATGAAAGCAGTGCGGTGCCGCCAGAGTTGCATCTTCCCGATGTACCCGAAGACAGTCCATTCCACGATTTCCTGAAACGATTTCTTGATGAAATGCCGCAGTCGCGGCCGACTCGGTCGCTCGGTTCGGGATTCGTAATTTCAAGTGATGGATACATATTGACCAGCGCCCACGTAATCGCGGACGCGAAGCGCATTATCGTGCGATTTTCTAATCGCCTGGAACGAGAAGCGGTAATCATTGGTAGGGACCGTCGTAGCGATGTGGCTTTATTAAAAGTCGAAGCTGAGACGGAGTTGCCGTCAGTACAAATAGGCGACCCCGACAAATTGAAGGTCGGGGAGTGGGTATTGGCGATCGGCTCCCCATTCGGATTTGAAAGCTCGGCCACTGCCGGAATCGTCTCGGCGAAGGGACGGAGTTTGCCAAACGAAAACTATGTGCCTTTCATACAGACTGATGTGGCCATTAATCCCGGAAACTCGGGGGGCCCGCTATTCAATCTTGCGGGTGAAGTGGTCGGCATCAACGCACAGATATATAGTCAAACTGGTGGGTTTATGGGATTGTCATTCGCAGTTCCCATCAACATCGCGATTCGAGTCGCTGATCAACTCAAGACGGACGGTCGGGTCAAACGCGGTTGGTTGGGGGTCGCTATTCAGGAAGTGAATCAGGAGCTAGCAGAATCTTTCGGCATGGCGCGTCCTCGAGGCGCACTCGTCTCCGAGGTTTTAGCGGATAGCCCTGCGGAGCAGGCTGAGATACGAGACGGAGATATCATTGTAGAGTTTGGTGGCAATCGGATTGACCGTATGTCGGAGCTACCGCCGCTGGTGGGTCGAACCCCGATTGGTGAAAGTGTTGAGCTTACGGTGATCCGTGACGGTAAGCCGATGCAAATGAGCGTGATGGTTGGTGAGTTACCGCGTGAGGCGGTACAGCCGGCCCAAAGTGACGTACCAGCCGAAAGCCAGGATGCTTTGTTAGGGTTAACACTTCGTAATTTGACTGCAAGTGAAAGCCAGGAGTTGGAGTTAGATTCAGGGGTGATCGTAACCGCCGCCGATGAAGGCGCCGGCAAACAGGCGGGGATTCGGGTTGGCGATCTATTGTTGCAGTACGATGGCGAGCCGATTGCGGATGTGGATGACTTCAGGGCCAAAATTCACCAGCAAGCCAAAGGGCAATCCGCGCCGGTGTTGATTCGTCGTGGTGGACGATCGATTTTTCTCGCATTGCGGACCGACTGAAAAGCCCACTCGAGGATCGACAACACCTTTCGCGGCGCGTTCAAAACCGGTAAGATCACGCCCGCCCAGAACTGCCGCTGCACCTTTGGGCTGCAGCATTCGCCAATTACCGATCTTCCAGGAATCTCACAGACTAGTGGCCGTATTCGCCGCCTTCGTTCAAGGCATCGAGGGTTATTGTGCCCAGAACAATATTGCGTTTCCGATCAGTGCGGCCCGGAAACAACGGATATCCCGTTGCGATTGGACATGACCACTAGCGGCATCCCGCAGACCCATATCCGAAATCTTGCCATCATCGCCCACATCGATCATGGTAAATCGACACTCGCAGACCGATTTATTGAGCATTGCGGAGGGCTAAGCCAACGTGAGATGGGGAGCCAAGTGTTGGACTCGATGGACCTCGAACGCGAGCGCGGAATTACCATAAAAGCTCAGAGTGTCGCGCTCGACTTTCAGAGTAAATCCGGTGAGCACTACCGCCTTAATTTTATTGACACGCCAGGTCACGTGGATTTCGCCTACGAAGTGTCACGTTCGCTGACCGCCTGCGAAGGAGCGATATTAGTGGTCGATGCGG
>JAOTWM010000626.1 GCA_029862885.1 Gammaproteobacteria bacterium | reverse complement strand
TTTCCTGCCGTCCGTCAGTTTGGCGCCATGCGAGGTCAGACTGTAATTGTCGTCGATTGCCGGATTGATGATCTGGTCCTCAGGCAGAATTTTTCCGGCAATCCGATCATTGAGAGCTTCACGGGCTGCGGGCTCCCCGTGCACGAGGAAGAGACCTTTTTGGACCGGACGTCGTTCCATCAGCCAGTCTACGAGTTCGGGCCCATCCGCATGTCCGGAGTAATCGTCCATGGACCGGATCGTGGCGTTGACGGCGACCTCTTCCCCCTGAATACGCACCGGATCTGCGCCGTCGATCAGAAGCCGCCCAAGCGTCCCCTCCGCCTGGTAACCGACGATCAGAACCGTCGTATCGTTGCGCCAGAGACGATACTTCAGATGATGCCGGATACGTCCAGCTTCGCACATACCACTTGCCGCAATCACGATGAAGAAGCCGCGCAGCCGGTTAATCGCCTTGGAATCATCGACACTCTGGGAGGGGTGGAGCAGGTCGGAGCGGAATGCGCGCAAAAGATCAGCTCCGAATTCCAGTTCGGCCGCGTGCTTTACAAACACTTCCGAAGCCCGATTTGCCAAAGGTGAATCGATGAAGATGCGCGTTTCGGGGATTTCCCGGTCGTGCATCAAGCGGATGAGATCAGTAACTAGTTCCTGGGTTCTTTCGACCGCAAAGGATGGGACAATTAGCGCGCCGCCGCACTTTGCGGCCTCATTGACTTCGAATGCCAGATGCAGCCTGCGCCGGCTGGGCGAACGGTCGTGTCTGTCAGTCGATCCATAGGTAGATTCGCATATAATATAATCAAAACCATTCGGTGCCTGGGGATCGGGATGGAGAAGCTTGAAGTCGGGGCCGATATCCCCTGAGAATAGGACACGCATCAATTTTGCTTCATCCGTGGGATCCGTCAACTCGATCTCGATGGAGGCGGAGCCTAAAAGATGGCCTGCGTTCCAAAACCGAGCGCGAACACCCTCGGCCACCGTCACCCATGTTTCGTATCCTATCGCTTGAAACTGGCTGATACAGGTCTTGACGTCGCTGGCGGAATAGATCGGCGTAACCTCCGGACGGCCGCGCTGCCGGTTGCGCCGATTCAGATGTTCAACTTCAAATTCCTGTATATGAGCAGAGTCCGGTAACATCACTGAGCACAAATCAACCGTCGCCGGTGTTGCAAAAACGCGACCGCCAAAACCCGCTTTCGTGAGTTTCGGGAGCAGTCCTGAATGATCAATATGGGCGTGGGTCAGAAGCACCGATTCGAGGCTCCTCGGATCGAAGGGAAATGGCTCGTAATTAAGCTGTTTCTCAGTCTTCGATCCCTGAAACATTCCGCAGTCGATCAGTATCCGATTGTCGCCCACGGCGAGCAGGAAGCAGGACCCTGTCACCGTTCCTGCAGCACCACAAAACATCAGGGAAATCGTCATTGGTGCCTGCCGTTGCTTTGATTTGTCCGGATTACTGTGTCGGTTGGAAGCCGTGGCAAAATGCCGAATGATTATCTTTAAGGTCTAATACGCCCGATATCGAGTGTTCACGATCGAGTAGTGCACGGGCGAGCAGCAAATTCGGCCTATTTTTGATTAACGTGACAATGCCCAATCTCTCGATCCGACCGGATCGATTCTCCCGTAGCGGGTCACTTGGCGTCGTCAAACACGATCTGATATCTGTGTCCGCTCGCTTCTGTGTGAGCGCCCTTGTTTCTTCGGCGCCAGCAGGTGGATCGTTGAGTTTGATTTGGGATAGCCGAAATGATTGCGCTTGACCGTGTTCTTGCCCTGAAGGCGCAGATGACAGAATGGCGCCGAACGTTACATGCCAATCCGGAAACCGCGTTCGAAGAATTCCAGACCGCCGACTTTGTTGCCGGGCAGCTAGAAAGCTTTGGAGTGGAAGTTCACCGCGGCCTCGCCGTGACCGGTGTGGTAGGTGTGCTCAAGAACGGCGAAGGCGGCATGATCGGCCTACGCGCCGATATGGATGCGCTAAACATCCAGGAACTCAACAACTTCACGCACTGTTCGAAGAACGACGGCAAGATGCATGCCTGCGGCCACGATGGGCACACGGCGATGCTGCTGGGGGCAGCCAAGATCTTGGCTGAAACCCGGAACTTTTCCGGCACCGTCGTCTTCATCTTCCAACCGGCAGAGGAAAACGAGGGCGGTGCCCGTGTCATGGTCGATGAAGGCCTGTTCGAAAGGTTCCCCGTTGAGGAGATCTACGGTCTGCACAACTGGCCATCTCTGCCTGCCGGGCATATGTCGTCCGGGCCCGGAGCGATGATGGCGGCCTTCGACACCTTCGAGATTGTCGTGCAGGGGCGTGGTACGCACGCCGCCATGCCACATCTTGGCATTGATCCGGTTGTGGCAGCGGCACAGATTGTTTCTGCATTACAGACCGTAACAAGTCGCTGGGCCGATCCGCAGGATGCCTGCGTGGTGACGGTGACGCAAATTCATGGCGGCGACACCTGGAACGTGATCCCCGACCACGTGGTTCTGCGTGGCACGACACGCTGGTTCAATCCCGACCTCGGCGCCCGATTAGAGAAGGTGCTCACGGACATCGCGGTCGGCGCAGGAAAATTGCTCGGTTGCGAGATAGAAGTGTCCTATACCGCGCGCTATCCCGCCACCATCAATGCGCCTGAGCGCGCGAACATCTGCGCC
>JAOTWM010000624.1 GCA_029862885.1 Gammaproteobacteria bacterium | reverse complement strand
TCACCGATACCGGAACACTGCAAAATCTGCGGCGAATTGATCGCGCCGGCGCTGAGGATGACTTCGGCACTGGCCATCGCCGAGCGTTGCTGGCCGCCCAGCCGATACTGCAGCCCGGTTACCCGTTTTCCCTCCAGGATCAGCCCGGTTGCCTGGGCGTTGGTCAACACCCGGAGATTCGGCCGTTTTCTGGCGGGTCGGAGGAAACTCTTCGCGGTACTCCAGCGAAAACCCCGATACGCGGTCTGTTGAAAATAACCGACCCCTTCCTGCTCGGCACCATTGTAATCCTCGTTGAAAGGAATACCGATTTCGGTCGCGGCCTGGATAAAATGTTCGGCAATCGGTCGTCGCAGGCGCAGGTCCGACACCTTTTGCAACCCACCCACACCGTGAAACTCGTCGGCGCCACGATCATTGTCTTCCGATTTCTTGAAGTACGGTAGTACCTCTCGAAAACTCCAGCCAGGATTACCCAGCTCGGCCCAGCGATTGTAATCCTCCGGCTGACCGCGCACGTAGAGCAAACCGTTGAGCGCACTCGACCCACCGAGCACTTTTCCCCGGGGCCACTGCAGCCGACGTCCGGCGATACCCGGGTCCGGTTCGGTCAGGTAACACCAGTCGAAACCGGGATTATGCATGGTTTTGAAATAGCCGACCGGTATGTGCAGCCAGGGGCTCAGATCCCTGCCCCCGGCCTCGACTAACAGCACCTTGTGCGCCGGATTCGCCGACAGCCGATTGGCGAGCACGCAGCCAGCCGATCCGGCGCCAACGACGATATAGTCGAATTGATCCACGAGTCCCTTATCGTTACATATTTCGATTTGACGATACAATAAGTGCCGTTAAAATGGAACAAATATTCTCGTTTAAGATCCGCTGACGAATCTGTTAGGTGGTTCTACTCTGAATAGCTCCATCAGGTTCGGTTTTTGGGATACCGAAATTTATGGGTATTTAGCTCTGTTACTCAACCGCAAAAAGCTGTAATATCGAGACCGAGAGTCTCATTTAAACTAACTCTTGCCGGTTTTCGGCATTGAACTCGGGTCGGACCGCCGGCCCAACAAGCTCCGGGGCGCTGCCTTCAGCCTCGCGGCGCATAACATGGCGAAGGCTTTCATAATTAGAGGAGTAGATATGTTAAAACTAAAATATGTAGCTGCCTGTGCAGCAACCTTGGCCCTCATGGCATCGTCTGCCATGGCGGCAGACAAGGCCAAGGTCTTGCGTATACAGTCGGTGCTACCCAACTCAGCTGACGAAGTCGTTATGTTGAAGGAGTTCGGTAACGATGTCGCAGCGCTGACTAGTGGCTCGCTCACCATCGAAGTGCTGCCGGCAGGCGCTGTTGTTGGACCACGCGACATCATTGATGCCGTCGACGCGGGGCTGGTTGAAGGTGGCTTTGCCTGGACACACTATTGGGGTGGCAAGCACGTCGCGGCTAACCTGTTCGGCGCGCCTGTTGCGGGTGCCGGTGTCGGTCTCGATAACATGGCGTTCCTGAGCTGGTTCCAGTACGGCGGTGGCAAGGAGCTGTATGACCGCCTGTGGGATGAAATGGGCGTGAACGTCAAGGGATTCATGCTACAACCCGTGGGCCCCGAGGCACTCGGCTGGTTCCCGAAGCCGATCAAGTCGATGGATGACTTCCGTCAAATGCGCTTCCGCGCACCTCCGGGCATGGTTGGTGCCGCCTATGCTGAAATCGGTGTTCCGGCTGTTGCCATGGGCGGCGGCGACATCCTGCCAGCGCTCGAGAAAGGCACGATCGACGCAGCCGAGTGGTGCTGCCCCAAGCCGGACTCCGTCTTTGGTTTCCAGAAAGTGCTCAAGCACTACTACCTCCAGGGTCTGCACCAGGTGACCGTGAACGCGGACATGTATGTGAATGGCGATTTCTACGACTCGCTGAGCCCGCTTGAGCAGAAAGCACTGGAAGTGGCGGCAAACGCGTCTCTGTCAAAATCCATGTCCTACCGAATCTTTGAGAACGGTAAAGCGCTGAAAGATCTGACGGATAATCACGGCGTTATCCTGGAAGATACGCCAGCGGATTACTTCACAGAGTACATGGCGGCCGCTAAAAAGTCGCTCGAAGCCGCTGCGAAAGAAAACAAGTTCTTCGCAGAAGTGTGGCAGTCGCAAAAGGATTTCGCCGACACCGTGGTGCCATTCTGGGCGGGTGCACAGACCTCGAACGCAAATTTGGGTCGCGCACACGCAGATACACTGAAGAAAAAGTAGTAAAAAAAGACTTCGAAGCGAGGCCCGTCCAGGCCTCGCTTCGAAGTTTCTGTAAAGGGCCTGGCCCTGTTTAAATAATTAGAGCCCAAAATGGGAACAAATGTATAGGGGAGAAGGGGCATGGCTGCAGATGAAGTCAATCCAGAAGAACTCGAGATTGCGGACGAGCTAATTGCTGAGCGTCGTGCCGAGGCCCCGGGTGAGACGCCAGAGGATATGACATCCTGGCAACGCCCGATAACCGCGGCGATTGACGTCATAAATTACCGGGCGGGCCAGATTATTGCCCTGCTCATGGTGCCGCTGATTGTTGTAGTGGTGCTGGAAGTCATTTCACGAAACTCCTTTGCGATCTTGCAAAATGCAGGGTTCGAAGATCTCGCCCGAACCCTTGGACTTGGCCCCACGCTCTGGGAGTATGACACCAGCCGTATGA
>JAOTWM010000623.1 GCA_029862885.1 Gammaproteobacteria bacterium | reverse complement strand
TTGCGGCTGACGGCTATGATCTTATTTTTACGACGTCGTTTGGGTATATGAACCCCACACTCAAAGTCGCAAAGCGCTTTCCAAAAATAACCTTTGAGCATGCCACTGGCTACAAACGGGCCGACAACGTCGGATCGTATAATGTGCGCTTCTATGAGGGGCGTTATTTATCAGGGATTGTGGCCGGTAAAATGTCCCAATCGAATGTGGCAGGTTATGTGGCGGCGTTTCCCATTCCAGAAGTGGTAATGGGCATCAACGCCTTTACGATGGGTATGCGTAGTGTCAATCCGAAGGCGGAGACCAAAGTTATCTGGACTAACTCTTGGTTCGATCCGGGCCGCGAACGCGAGGCGGCAGATGTCTTGATCGCTCAGGGTGCCGACGTACTTACCCATCATACGGATTCCACCGCAATCGTGCAGGCGGCGGCCGAGAAGGGTGCATGGGCGATTGGTTATCACTCCGACATGTCCAAGCACGGCGCCAAGGCACACCTTACGGCTGTTACGCATCATTGGGGAGATTACTATGTGCAAGTCGCAAACGACGTCATGGAAGGCGGCTGGAAATCGAGGGACGTGTGGGGTGGTATTCCGCAGGGTATGGTGTCGTTGGCACCGTTTCATGACGCCGTTCCGCAGGATGTCCGAGATCTCGTCGCGAAAACCGAAGCGGCCATCAGAAGCGGCGAATTTCATCCGTTCCAGGGCCCGGTCACGGACCAGGACGGCAACGTTCAGGTGGCGGCCGGCACGACCATCAGCGACGGCGACCTCCAAAAGATGGGGTATTACGTCGAAGGTGTTCAGGGCAAGCTGCCTAAGTAGTACTGAAATCCTCCCCAGATATTACGCCGCTGATTTTATCGTTGGCGGCGTAATATCTGGAAATACCCGACCGAGTCCATGTTAGACGCCTACATCATCGATTGGTTGAATCTACTCGGCCGTTGGGTGCATATGATCACCGGTATCGCCTGGATCGGGGCCTCGTTCTATTTTGTGTGGCTCGATAACCATTTGTTACCTGCCACACAAGCAAGCGACTCGGATCGCGGCGTCGGTGGCGAGTTATGGGCTGTACATGGTGGCGGTTTTTACCATGCACAGAAATATCGAGTAACGCCGCCGGGTCTCCCAGCGACACTGCATTGGTTTAAATGGGAAGCATACAGCACCTGGTGGTCCGGTGTGTTTTTGCTGGCGTTGATGTATTGGTACGGTGCCGAGGTCTATTTGATCGATCCGGCTGTGGCCGGACTTAGCAAACCGTTAGCAGTGATTATCGGTTTGGGTACGTTGCTCGGCGGTTGGCTCGCATACGATGGATTGTGCCGTTCGCGGTTTGGCAAGGATGAAATCAAGCTAGCCGCGGTTTTGTTCCTTTTCGTCAGCATCGTGACCTATTTATTATGCCAGGTGTTCAGCGGACGCGGTGCATATATCCATTTCGGCGCGATGCTCGGTACCATCATGGTGGCGAACGTATTCTTCGTCATCATTCCCGGTCAGAAAGAGCTGGTGGCCGCCAGTCAGGAGGGACGCGACCCTGACCCGATTCATGGCATCAATGGCAAGCAACGTTCGGTGCACAATACCTATTTTACCCTGCCGGTATTGTTCGCCATGATCAGCAATCATTATGCGCTGAGTTACGCACATCCGTACAACTGGCTGATCTTAATTCTAATTTCGTTGGCGGGTGCGCTGATACGGATTTATTTTGTGGCGCGCCATGATGGCAAAGCATCGCCGGCGCCGCTCGCAGCGGCGGTCTTGTTGCTGGCAGGGGTGATTGTCGCGATAGCGCCTAAGCCTTCAGCGGACGCGACTGCGAATGTGCAAACACCGAAGGAATTATTTGCGCAAGTTCGTAGCGTTATTCAGTCGCGTTGCACAAGCTGTCATGCTGCATCACCCACACAAGCGGGGTTCTCCGCGCCGCCCAAAGGTGTCGTGTTCGATACTGCGGGTCAGATCGTAGGCCAGGCGGCGCAGATACATCAACAAACCGTAACGACCCAGGCCATGCCAATCGGCAATTTGACCCAGATGACGGCGGCGGAGCGAGCGGTTATCGCCGCCTGGATCGAAGCGGGCGCGACGACACAGTAATGTCAATTCGTATCTAGCAATGATTTCGAATACCTATCCTCGCGACCTGATCGGCTATGGCGCGACACCGCCACGTGTTTCATGGCCCGGTGCGGCGCGGATCGCTGTACAGTTTGTCATTAATTATGAAGAAGGCGCAGAGAACTGTGTTTTGCACGGCGATTCGGCGTCCGAAGCATTTCTGTCGGAAATTGTAGGTGCACAGCCGTTGGCGGGCGTACGCCATATGAACATGGAATCCATATATGAATATGGATCGCGTGCGGGATTCTGGCGGCTACACAGGACGTTTACCGAACGGGAATTGCCGGTCACCGTATTCGGTGTGGCCATGGCGCTGCAACGCAATCCGATGGTGGTCGACGCGATGCTGAAGGCCGATTGGGAAATCGCGAGCCACGGCTACCGGTGGATCGACTATCAGAACATCGACGAATCGGTAGAGCACGAACACTTAAGTCGCGCAATCGAAATTCATACCGAAGTTACCGGTAGCAGGCCGCTTGGGTGGTATCTGGGTCGATGTAGTCCGCATACACATCGGCTGGTAATCGAAGAAGGCGGGTTTGTCTATAACGCCGATTCGTA
>JAOTWM010000125.1 GCA_029862885.1 Gammaproteobacteria bacterium | reverse complement strand
TATGCAGAAAGTGTTCCCGGTTCGTCAATGCGAGGATACGTTTTTCCGGCATCGATCACGACCGTGTCTGCAATATCAAATTAAGCGGTGTTCGGCGCCCTGTGTCGGTTTTGTTGACGAACCCCGGTATCGTGAAGACGTGAGCCAGGCGGTACTTTTTTTAGAAGGCCGCGACCACACTTTGAATGAACACCTTGCCGGAATGATGGAGACGGCGGCGGCGGATCTCGATTTCGAAGCCGCGGCGCAATACCGCGATCGAATCGCGGCACTGCAGCGAGTACAGGAAAAGCAGTACGTTGACCGGCAGCGTGGCGATGTAGATATCGTTGCACTCGCGATGGACGGTGGCGAGGCCTGTGTCGAAATCTGTTTTATACGCGGCGGGCGTAACCTCGGCACCAAACATTTGTTTCCCGCGATGTCGCTGGAAACGACCGAGGCGGAAGCATTACAGGCGTTCTTACCGCAGTATTATTTGGGCAAATCAATTCCGCCGGAAATTCTGATCAATCATCGATTGCCGCGGGTGGCGCTGCTGGAGGAAGTGTTTTCTGATCAGTCGGATCGTAAAGTGCGGCTCAAGGCGGGAAGCCGGGGCGTGAGGCGGCGCTGGCTGCAAATGGCTCAAATCAATGCCGACGATGCATTACGACGGCGGATTGCCGATCGTGCATCGGTGGCGCATCGATTTGAGGCATTGCGGGACGAACTTGAGATCGATGCGGTACCGGCGCGAATCGAGTGTTTTGACACGAGTCACACAATGGGCGAAGCGACGGTCGCGGCCTGTGTCGTGTTTGATATGAATGGTGCGGTAAAGTCGGACTACCGGCGCTTTAACATCAATGGTATCGCGGCCGGAGACGACTACTCGGCATTAAACCAGGCATTGACGAGGCGTTATAAGCGATTAAAGGAAGGGCTTGGGCAAATGCCGGATTTGTTATTGATCGATGGTGGTAAGGGACAGCTGGGCGTCGCACGGACGGTCTTGGCGGAGCTACAGATCGAGGCGCTGAAGGTCGTGGGCGTGGCCAAGGGCCGAAGCCGTAAACCCGGGTTTGAACGATTGTTCGTCGATGGCATGCAGCGCGCACGCACACTGCCGGCCACATCGCCGGCATTACATTTGATCCAGCAGATCCGCGATGAGGCCCACCGCTTCGCGATTACGGGTCATCGCCAACGTCGGGGCAAGGCGCGGGTCACATCACGCCTGAACGAGATACCCGGCATTGGCGATAAACGCCGGCAGGCGTTGCTCCGTCAGCTCGGAGGGTTGCGCGAGGTGGCGCGCGCCGGAGTCGACGATCTGCTTAAGGTGCCGGGGATAAGCCCGGTGCTCGCTCGGCGTATCTACGCGGTGTTTCACGATACAGAACATTGACTCATGCCGCTAAACGTCCCGAATATTTTGACCTTAATCCGCATCGTGCTGATACCGATATTGGTAGGCGTGTACCTGACTCCGATCGCCGCTGTTAACGTGATTGTGACGGTAATATTTATCGCCGCCGCAGTAACGGATTGGCTCGATGGATTTCTTGCTCGGAGGCTTAATCAAAATTCTGCATTCGGTGCGTTTCTGGATCCGGTTGCCGACAAACTCATCGTCGCGACGGCGCTGGTGCTGCTCGCAACCGACCCGTGGATAATGGAGCACGTAATCCACCGCAGCATATTCACAATCGCTGCCACAATCATAATCGGCCGGGAAATTGCGATATCGGCGCTGCGGGAGTGGATGGCTGAGATCGGCAAACGCGCCAGCGTGGCGGTATCGGTCGTAAGCAAAATTAAGACGGTAATGCAAATGGTGGCGATCGGGATGTTGTTATATCGTGAGGAATTGTTTGAAATTCCGACGTTCATGGTGGGCGAGTGGTTGCTGTACCTGGCAGCCGGATTGACCGCATGGACCATGTTCGTGTATTTGCGCGCGGCCTGGCCGAGTTTGACCAACCATGATAGTTAGCAGGTCCCTCTGTTCATCCGTACTTGACAGCCATTTCACCGGCCTTACAATGGCGTCCCCGCGCGGGAATAGCTCAGTTGGTAGAGCACAACCTTGCCAAGGTTGGGGTCGCGAGTTCGAGTCTCGTTTCCCGCTCCAAATCTCCGATTAGATTCAAAGCGTTAGACGCGAGACCTGTCGGTGTCCAATTCGTAATTTTCTCCTTAACTCACTGGCCCTAAGGGCATCATTGCTGAGAACCTTCTACTCAAGCAGCAACTGCTCGTTATCTGCCGCCCCCGACAATGAGCGCCGAATCTGTTACCCACGGACCGATTTCTATTGGGCCTGTTTCTACTGTTGCTCCGGCCAAACCGCATTGTGAAAAAGGGGCGTGGGTATTCGGCCCTCAACGCTGCTACGGTATCATGACTATTTGGTGCGTCGTAAATATCGGGCCCTTTACTCTCCGCGTTGCAGAGGCAAACCCAGACCCAAAGAGCCGTCACAAGAACTTATCCAAGCAATTGTCGAACTCAAACGCCGGAATCCGCGGTTTGGGTATCCCCGTGTTGCTAGAATCATTTCGAAGATGTTTGGCGTCGAGATTGATAGAAATGTGGTTCGGCGTGTTCTCGCCAAGTATTACCATTCGGAAGGCGATGTTAATAGCCCTTCTTGGTTGACTTTCCTTGTGCCCATGAAAGACAGTTTGTGGAGTGTCGATCTGTTCCGATTTGAGTCGATTACCCTCAAGAGTCATTGGGTGTTGGTGGTGATGGATCAGTTCACGCGTCGCTCAGGGGAGACACGCCAGCCGAAATTGTGGCAGAACCCAAGACTCAGTTGCAAAGATTGATGATTTCCGATGGCAGACGCATTGCCGGGGACTGGTTCAGCTTCCCATCGCCGCCTGGACGCTAATTCGATACCGACAGGAAGGCGGCACCGTGTCGTGAGCCCCCCGTTTAGTCCAAAGCTACTGTTCGCTAGGATTTAGGATAATCAACTCAACGCGACGGTTCTTGGCACGCCCTTCCGGATTGTCGCTTCCGTCAGCGTTGGTGTTTGGAGCTATCGGGTTCGATTCTCCAAATCCTTTGGCCCGTGTCCGACCTTTCGAGACGTTACTGAACAGCAACTCCCGTTGAACCGTCTCCGCGCGCTTCTCAGACAGTTTCACGTTGTATTCTTCAGTGCCCACCGAATCGGTGTAACCCTCGATGGCGATTTCCCGACTTTGAGCCAACGTACTATTTAGGGTTTGCGAGGCATTCTGGAGCCTCGTCCTAGCATCGAGTGTTAGGTCATACTTATCGAATTCAAAAAAGACATCCGGCAAGATCACCACCACACCGCGGTCGGTTTCTCGGGATTCCAGACCGTAAGACTTAAGCTCATCAATGAGTTTCTCATTCGTAGTCGCGCACGCGACTAACAGCAACCCACTCAATAAAATCGTAATGGTTTTTCCCATTTTGACCCTCCGTCCACGAATTTCGTTTCTTTCTCGAAAAATTAAACAGATAAAATAATATACTAACTTGCGCAGACCTCGCGATGTCAATATACAAGGCTCTGATTTAACCGTTTTTTGCTTTTCGTTTCGGAGTCGAGTCGACCGCTGAACAAATCTAGACCTGCCCGTTTGCGGGCAGTACGCTAATTGGGCGTCGGGGACGCCTGGATAAGGTCGGCAATCTGGTCGCGACCCTGATTCTTGGCGATTGCTATAGCCGTCAACCCCGTACCATCTTGAATAGTCGGATCCGCTCCGTGGCGTAATAGCGCTTTGACGATGGATTCGTGACCTTTCCATGCCGCGTAAGCCAACGCCGTCCAGCCGTCAGCACTCGTGAGATTTACGTCCGCACCGCGGCTTAACAATAAATCAGCAATCGGCCCATGACCATTCCACGCAGCTGCCATGAGGGCAGTTCTTCCGTCCTCGCTCTGCGTATTGATATCTGCATCTTTGCGTAGCAATTCTTCGACAATATTGAAATGACCGTTTATGGTTGCCAACATCAGAGCAGTGAATCCGTACGGTCCCCTCGCATTCGGTGACGCCCCGGCAACGAGCAAAAGTCTGACGGCACTGAAATCACCATCCTCAATCTCTTTTAAAAACCCATCGTCCTTCGCCTGCAACCCGAGCTTTTGCGGCTCACGCTGTGCGGTATTCTCATCTCTAACTACTGACTGCGAATTCTCCACCCTAGCGCTTTGCGTCTTCTTCCCTAATCGTTCCAACTGTCTAAGCGCGAACTGATCCGAGGCACTGAGCTCTAAGACGCGTCGATAGTAATGTTTCGTAGCGGCCAGATCGCCCGTCTTTTCAGCCACCGTAGTCCACTGTTCGTAAGTCTCTACGGTTCGCTCAATACCCTCGCTCGCATCTGGATGATCAGGCGAAAGACTGAGGACCTGTTGATGAACGTCGAAAGCGCTTCCACCTTTCGGTCGGACCAGGCGGTTAGCATCATGTAGTGATTCAGCGCGTTCGAGTAATGCGATTTTTTCCCGCTCCACGGCGTTGTCTTGGAGCATCTCTGTACCAGACTCGCTCAACATACTATGTTTGAGTTCCACCTGGGCTTCGATGTCGTCGTCCGCTGTCGATGTCGGAATATCGATCCGTTGATCCGCAGATTCTCTTAGAACGGTTTCTTCGGGCGGGCCCTCGGACTGTGCTCTGGAGACTGCGACGGTCTGCCTCACGGTATGCGGAACGCGTAGATTTTTCCTGGAAGGAAACGACGGTTGTAGCATGTCTGCGTCGATATTTTTACGATTACCGTCAGGGGCTTTCTCATTGCCAACATCATTTGGCGCGCCGCCCGCCAAAGTCTCCGCATTCCGGTTCCCGTAGATCGGAGGTTCTTTCGTGCCCAACGATTCGAATATGGGCCGCGCCAAATGAGCTGCTCCGTCTCCGAACACGTCTTCCACGGTAAATCCGGAAGCTTCATCGCTCGCAGGGCCACCCCGATCGACGCTGTGGGGTGGCAATGTCGAAATACTAGATGGAGATGCCGTGTGCTCTACGTGAGCTACGGAATTCTGTTGTTGAGTATCGCGTGTCGCTTCGCTCTGCGTAGCCGCCGTTCGGTAGTGCTGCACAAACGCACCGACTGACAACAAAATCAGTGCGAAAGCCGCTATTGCGGCCGTCCGAACTGCCTTCCGAGGGGCACTTGCCGACGCATCCAGCGTCGGGGGCTCAAACTGAGATACGACATGCTCTGCTTCCACGGCGGCAACCATATTATCCATCTGCATTGGATCAGGATAAGTTTGCACCGTGGACACCCGCTTAGCCGTAGGCAGAATGTTCGTCACTGCATACTGTGGCAATTCTTCGGTGACACTCGCAGCCGCTCGGGGCGCAGCATTGCTAAGCCGGACGCTTGGATTCGGGGGCTCAACGGACGTTCGCAATGACTTGCGGCTCTTCTTTGGTGGGTTGCGTATTGATTCTGGTGCCGTTGGTCGTCGTGCGCTTGCAGGCGGCGGCGTTAGATCGATATCACTTTCTCGGAAATCATAGATCTCGAGTATCGAATTCCCGCGCTTATCCCATATGACCTGTTCGATAAGGTCTCGGCTTACCGTCTTCTGGTTCGCAGCATAGGCGTACAGAAGCGCTGTGTCGCACAAGAGATTGATTAACCTTGGGATGCCCTGCGAATACTTATAAATAACCTCAAAGCAGTCAGCCCGAAAAATCCGATTGTGACCACCTGCAACGCTAACGCGGTGCCGAACGTATGCCTCGGTTGTCACCTCATCAAGGGGGTCGATGTGGTAGTTTGCAGAAACTCGTTGCCCAAACTGGGTTAAGTCGGAACGGCCTAGCGTGCTTCGTAACTCTGGTTGACCGACCAAAACTAGTTGTATGATTTGGTCCTTATCTACATCGATGTTGGACAGAGTACACAACTCTTCAAGCGTCTGGGCATCCATGTTCTGTGCTTCGTCGATAATGAGCACAGTCGGGCCATTACTCGTATACTGTTCGATCAGGAAATCCATCAAGATTTCGTATCGCTCGACTTCTTCCTTGTCGCGATACTCAAGATCAAACGCTAGTAGGATCCACGGTAGTAAATCGCCGAAAGAGCGATGCGTGTTGGTGACTAGGCCAACAGCGGTATTCTTATCTAGGGTGCCAAGAAGATATCGGATCAGGGTTGTTTTGCCGCATCCGACCTCACCGGTGATCACTGTGATATTGGCTTGGTTGGCCAAACCAAACTCCAGCATGGCCAAAGCCGCTCCGTGTTCCCTGCCCAGATATAGAAAACTCGCGTCTGGCACGAGGGAAAACGGCTTTTCCTTAAATCCGAAATAGTTTTCGTACACGGTCTGGTAATGTTTGCAAAAGCGGTGCCTACCGAAGATCTAGCCGATCCTTCGTTTAAAGTGGTTGGGACACCGGATCGTTATTAGAAACCTCCTCGTGGGACATTCAAACAATACAATGGCATAAAGTATAGTAAGTATAAAGTCCCTGCTTTTCTGATGTTCAAGCGTTATTCGGGCTGGCTGAGGTTCGAGCTAAGCCGGAAACAATCGAAATCACTAAGGATATTGGCTCACTTTATCGAGTCCGGAACTTTGCCGGATTTAGTCCGGCATTGTTGTGCACAATGGTGCAAATCGCAACAGATGTCGCCGTCAGTTTAACTCCAAATTCACCTTCCAATCGCCGCTTGAACGCTAATTCGACACCGACAGGCCTACAGATCTATTTCTGCGAACCGCATAGCCCATGGCAACGGGGCACGAATGAAAACACGAACGGGCTACCCAGACAGTATTTTCCGAAAAGTACAGATCTCAGTCGTTATTCAATAGAAGAGCTCAACGAAAAACTTTGGGACGGAAAACACCAGCCGAAGCGTTGCAGGATCATCTACAATTGCTTCGAGACACCGGTGTTGCGACGAGCACTTGAGTCCAGTTTGGCAGCCTCTGTCACTATGGTGAATCAATCCATTGGGTTTGCCTCTCGCCCCTAGAGCCCGTTCTAACGCATCCAGCACGAAGTCTGTTTGCAACGGGCTACCCGAATGCCCTCACGGAGTAACTGACGCCAAACCTTACGAACACCGTAGACCTCCTTGTTCGCGTGCCAGACACGTGAGATTTCCTATTTGAGCCAATCATCGCGGTATTAATCAATAATCGACACCATTACTTCACCCGGCGGTCGAGCTCCGCCTGGGCAAAAAAACCGCCGCCTTGCGCAGGATTTCATTCGAGCGCCTTAATTCTCGAATCTCTCGCTCCAAGCTCCTAAGACGTTCAGCTTGATCAGTTGAGACACTGGGCCGGATACCTTGATCGGTCTCAGACTTTAGAATCCAACTGCGTAAGGTTTCCGCCGTGCAGCCTATCTTACTGGCGATCGATTTGATCGCGGACCATCGAGATGAATGTTCATGCTCTCGGGCTAACACCAGGCGCACCGCGCGTTCCCGGATTTCCGGGGAATATCGGACTACTTTGTTCATGACTTAAGTTTCTCAAGATCAGTAGTCTTCGACAATCCAGGGGCGGTTCATAGCCCAATTTTCCCTGAAGTCCGAACCCTTTATGAATTATCCGGGTTAGTCAGTTGTTTCCCAACGAGCACTGTTGTGCGATCAGCCAGGAGGGGCAATAATTCGGGCTGATCACACTGGTTTGGTGTATACGCGCCAGTGCCTGATCTATGGTCGGCCGCGCGCCATATGGCCAAGCGACGGGTGAGCGTATCCTTGCCTAGGAGTCGAACGAATGAGTGAGAACATAATTGACCAGCGAGTGTTTGATCTGTACGAGGAGTATTGCCACGGTCGCATAGACCGGCGTGAGTTCCTGGGCCGGGCGGGGGCCCTGACCATAGGTGGCGTGTCCGCATTGTACATGGCGCAGGCGTTGCTACCGCGATACGCCGAAGCGCAGACTATTTCCTTTACGGATGAGCGTATTAAGGGTCTTTACGTGGAATACGCGTCCCCCGGCGGTTCATCGGGGACTATGCGTGGATACCTGGTGCAACCGGATGGCAACGGTCCCTTTCCCAGTGTACTGGTGATTCACGAGAACCGTGGCTTGAACCCGTATGTAGAGGATGTGGCCCGTCGTGCCGCCGTCGCGGGATTCCTGACTTTGGCCCCGGACGGACTTTTTCCCGTGGGCGGTTACCCGGGGAATGACGACGACGGCCGCGCGCTACAAAAGAGTCTGGACCCGGGCAAACTGAGGCAGGATATGGTCAATAGCGCCAAATATCTAAAGACACATGGATTATCTAATGGCAAGCTCGGCGTCACAGGGTTTTGCTGGGGAGGCGGGACGACCAACTTCCTGGCAGTTACTTTAGGAAGCGACGTGAATGCCGGTGCCCCCTTTTATGGCGCCGCGCCCGCCTCTGCTGACGTTGTCAAGATCAGTGCCCCGTTGCAGATCCATTTCGCGGAGAACGACGAGCGGATCAACGCCATGTGGCCGGAATTTGAAATCGCGCTCAAAGCCAACGACGTGAACTACCAGGTACACTCCTACCCCGGTACGCGGCACGGCTTCCACAACAACTCGACGCCGCGCTACGATGAGTCGGCGGCGGAGCTTGCCTGGGAGCGCACCATTAATTTTTTCAGAGAACATCTCAGCTGAGCGGACGTAAATCAGCTCGGAGTCGATTTTTTTCTTTCAACATCGACGATCCGCCTGAGGCATTCATGCGTGCTCGGTGTCGTTGCCGAGAAGGTGAGAAACCCTTATTGCGTCGCCTTCGAGACGTGAACCGATAATGAATTTCCCGTGCCTCTCTTGACCAACAAACCAGCCTGGATTGCGATCGGGTTGCTCTTGCTGGCCACTGGTGCGGTGGTGACTGCCCGCCTGTTTCATGAGGAAGGCGGAGATCGAGCGCAGAGAAGCGATGAGCTTCCGGTGCCGGTGGAGGTTGCTGTGGTGCAACAGGGTCCGTTGTCCCTGCGTCGCACGTTTAGTGGAACCATCGAGCCCAAAGCTCAGTTCAAAGTGGCTACCAAGGTAGGTGGACAGATCCAGCGCCTGCAGGTGGACGTGTCCGACCCAGTCAGTCGTGGTCAAACGGTGGCGTATCTGGAGGACGCAGAGTTCAGACAGATCGTGGTTGAGGCCGACGCGCGCCTGGCCGTAGCGGAGGCCAACCGCGTTGAAGCCAACAGCCGTTTGGAAATCGCCCAGCGTGAGCTCGAGCGCACAAAAGCGCTGCATGTCCGAGGAATTGCCTCGGACAGCGATCTGGACTCCGCTGGGGCGGAATTTCTAGCCAGCCAGGCGGCCGTAAAGGTGTCTGAAGCCAACCTGAAGCGAGAACAAGCTGTCCTGACCGGGGCAGAAATCCGGTTGGGCTACACCCGGGTCGAGGCAGACTGGGAGCAGGGCGATGACGGACGCGTCGTCGCTGAGCGCTACGCTAACGAAGGCAATACGGTGGCGGCTAATACCGCCCTGTTTTCCATCATCGAACTTGACCCCGTTTTGGCAGTGATTCAGGTTACGGAAAAAGACTATCCGCGGCTTGTTATCGGCCAGCAGGCGAGCCTGCTGATGGATGCCTTTCCGGGCCATGTATTTCCCGGCACGGTTTCGCGTATCGCGCCCATCTTTCGCGCCTCTTCTCGCCAGGCCCGGGTGGAATTGAATGTGCCCAATCCGGAGCATCTTCTAAAACCGGGCATGTTTGCCCGTTGCATCATTGAGCTCGAGCGGGTAGAAAAAACTGCGAGCGTGCCGGAACTGGCGATTATCCACAGAGGCAACAAGACGGGCGTCTTTCTGGTGAACGACGATGGCACCTCAGTGAAATGGGTCGAGGTGGAGCCCGGAATCCGCGATGGCTCACAGGTTGAATTGGTCGGTGCCCAAATCTCGGGCCGGGTGGTTACGATCGGACAACAGTTCATCAAGGACGACTCCGCAATTCGGGTCTCGGAGAACGAACCCGATCCGCCCAGGACTCCTGGTGCGCCGTGAGCATACCCGGTTTCAGCGTTGGCCGACCCGTTTTTACCACTATGGTTACCATGATCGTGATCATCCTGGGTTTGGCGTCGTTCAGCCGGCTGCAAATCGATCTGCTTCCAGACATCGAGATGCCCACCCTCACTATCCGCGCCGGCTATCAGGGGGCGGGCCCTGTGGTGATGGAACAGCTGATCACCCAAATCATCGAGGAAATCATCGCGACCGTTCCCGGCGTGACAGAGTTAACCTCCGTATCATCCGAAGGGAGCAGCCGGGTTCGGGTGACGTTCAACTGGGGTACCGACATCGACACTGCCGCAATCGATGTGCAGGCCCAGCTCGAGGACGAAGTCAATGAACTGCCGGATGATATAGTACGGCCGAGGGTAAGCAAGTTTGATGTGGCCAGTTATCCCGTGGTCATCATGGGCATCTCCAGTCCCATGGACCCTGTGGATCTTACCCATATCATCGACACGCAATTGCGTTTGAGGTTTGCCCGCGTTCCCGGGGTTGCCCAAATTGACACATGGGGCGCTTATCATCGCGAGGTGCGGATCGAACTCGATCCCGGAAAAATCAAGGCGCTTGGAATCCCGCTCAACGTCATACTTTCGGCGGTGCGTGATTCCAATGTGGACCTTCCCACAGGGAGCATCGAACAGGGCCGCTATGAAGTCGCCCTGCGGGCTCCGGCGGAATATATAGACCTAGAGCAGATCCGCAACACCGTGGTGGCCGAGCGCGAAGGCGGGCTCGTTACCCTGGGTCAAATCGCCGAAGTGCGCGATACCCATGAAAAGCGCAACCGGATCATACGGCTGAACGGCGACCCGGGGCTGCGCATCGCCATCCGAAAGCAACCGAGTGCGAACACGGTCGAAGTTGCAGGTAAGGTATTGGCGGAAATCGAAGAGATAAACCGCGACTATCCGCAGATCCGTGTGGTACCCGTGATCAATCAGGGTAATTTTATCGAGCGCTCCATTCGCAATGTGGCGCAGTCTGTGCTCTACGGAGGGAGCCTCGCTATCATCGTGCTGTTGTTTTTTCTGCGTAACATTCGCAGCACGATGGTCATCTCGCTGGCGATCCCTATATCCGTGATCGCGACTTTCGCCATGATCTTTTTTGGCGGGTTTACCATCAACCTGATGACGCTAGGAGGGCTGGCGCTGGGGGTGGGCATGATGGTTGACAGTTCCGTCGTGGTGCTGGAGAACATCTTTCGTCGCCGAGAGGAGTACGATGAACACCCTCGGGTCGCGTCCATCAAGGGCGCCGGTGAGGTGAGCAGCGCCATCGTGGCGAGTACCCTGACCACCCTGGTGATTTTTCTGCCTCTCATCTTTGTCCGTGGGGTATCTGGCGTGATCTTCAAAGAACTGGCCTTTACCGTCATGTTCGCCCTCGCTTGCTCCCTGCTGGTATCGCTCAGCCTGGTACCCATGCTGGCGTCGAAACTGCTGAAAACACCGAAAGAGCAACACCCGCGGTCGCCGTGGTTAGAGCGGATTGCCTCGGGTTCGAACTCCGCATTCAGATCCCTCGACAGCAACTATGCCAAACTGCTCCGGGGCGCCTTGCAGCATCGGTGGCTGGTAATCTTTATGTCAATCGGCCTGCTCGGAGCCTCGTTATTGTTGTATCCGATGATCGGCACCGAGTTTCTGCCACCCAGCGACGAGGGGGAGGTCCGCGTCTCCGGAGAAATGGAAATCGGGACGCGGCTCGACCTGGTGGACGCGCAAACAAAGAGAATGGAAAGCATCGTCATGCCTGCGGTGCCCGAGGTTGTATCTTCAGTGACCAGCATCAGCGGTCGGCGCAGTAGTGCCGTGGGCGAGATCCGCATGTCGTTGACTCCAGCCGCCGAACGCGACCGGTCAAACCAAGACATTGCCAGAGATCTCCGCAAACGTCTCGAAGGATACATTCCCGGAATGAAGATCCGCACTCGTGCT
>JAOTWM010000622.1 GCA_029862885.1 Gammaproteobacteria bacterium | reverse complement strand
TTCTTTCCTCGCATAGTTGATTGCCGCAGACAGCAGTCGCAGCTCCTTCGCCACAGTGGCATCGACAACGCCATCCTGACGACGGTTCCTTTTATATTCGGCGATCCGGTTCGGTCCTATTGCGTCTATCGCCATTCCAGCAAAGAAGTGGCGGAGTTGCTTCGCTGAATATAGATCCCTTTCGGCAGACTTTTTTATCAGCCCAGTTTCTCGGAGATAATCCAACATTAGCTGATCGAATGTCCAAGTAGTGCAGCCCTCTTCCTGAATGAGCGCAGTGGCACTACTCGCTTGGTAAGTCTCTTGTGATTCAGCTTTGACACCATGTTGTATTTGATAGTCACCTTTGTCTTCCCTTATTGCTTGGGGATCGTCCGCCATGTCCTTGTTAGCTTCCTCTCCCCATCTCTTCTCTAATGCCTTCGCTTCCCTTTGACTGGTCGTTCCAGCAGGTTTTCTAAATCTCTTGCCGCTTGCGTCGGTGTAGGACACCCACCAGAAGCGGCTGTCTTTGCGTTTATACGGCATACGTTTACCTCCTTGTTACGCACGCCAGATCCCACGCGGCATCCATTATGCGTGGCACGGGCCTGTTGTTCCACCCACTCATGCACGGCTCGAGTAGGTATCCGCACTGAGCGGCCGATCTTGACTGTGGGTAACTCGCCTCTTCGGACCATTCGGCGCACCGTACGAGGCGATACGCTGAGCTGGTCAGCGGTGTCTTCGATACTCCAAAGCAACCCATCACTCATCCTCTACCCCAACGTCGGGTCCAGGCTCATAGGCCACGTGTGTTCCGTCATCCCCCCATGACTGCGGCACAGCGGCACAATCCGCGGAAACACTAGCTTTCATCGAATCCGACTGCGGCACATCTTGAGTTTGTGTGCCGTAGTGAGAAACGCTGGATGTCGCGCCCTTATTGAGTTGTGTCGCAGTGAAGTCGGGTATCCGGCAGATAGCGATCGAAAACGGGCGCAAAGTCTTCTTTCCAATATGCGCGGCCGGTAAATTCTTTGTCCCGCTTGGTATGAGATCTAATCCCGAACTTACGCAGAATGTCGCCGACGCGACGCTTGGTGATGGGCTTTCCTTGATACCACTCACCCCATGGCCAATCTTCCGATTCGAACAAACGGTTATGCAGCTCGGTTGGAGTGAAGTAGCTACAGTCTTTGAACAATTGACGACAATCGGCTAGTAACTGCATGTCGGTGTTGTCTTCATCCGCGTCCTTGCCCGGTCAATGCGAGCGCCGCTTTGCGCGCCTCCACCGGCCACTCGCCCCCCGCGAGATCAGCAATGGCGAGTAATGGCTCCCAGTTGTCCGCTGCGCGATCGTGCAGACCGATAGGAATTTCGGGTTCGGCAACTTCGAAGTGCTCAGCCAGATCGTCCGCCCACCGTGCGATTTTGCGCCGCGAGTCGCTAAATGCCCCCGTACCGTGAGCTGGAAGACGACAAACCTGTTCTGAGGACTTCTTGCGCTCTAATCGGATTTCAATCGCTCGATCCTGCAATGTGTCGGGCAACTTCCCGATGAGAGCCACTGCCTTCGGCGCCCACGTTGTAAATCTTTTCGGCTCGTGCTCTTGTCCAACAGTGCGGATCACATAAGCCTGAGCGCGGTTGTGTCCGCTGTTCAAGATCCCCCTCAGTTCATCGGCGTCGCGAGCGAAGGTATCGGCTTCATCTACCAATAGCGTTGGGGACCATTTTTCCGTCGTCCTGAACAACGCAGCGGGTGTGATGTTGTTGGTGGGCAAGGGCCGATGGACAAGTAGTCCGAGAAGATTCAGAAGCGTGGTTTTTCCACATCGTTTTTGCGGTGACGTTACGCCTAAGAGCGGCGAGATGCGTGCGTAATCGTGTAGGTAAGTGAACACGATCCAAAGCACAATGGCGATGGCTGCACTGGTGAAGAGGTGCACGTGACGCTTGATAGCTTCCAGCAACATATCGAGAAGTTCGTTGCCGCGTACTGATTCCGGCCATGGTTCGAAATCTTCCGAGTTTATCGGTAAACCTTAACCTCTATGCCCATTCCATGTAGCCCTCGCCCAATTTCCGTGTCCAGATTGAAGGGAGCGCAGTTGCTCCCAATAGTAAATTCAGGCCTTGGTAACTGCTTTCTATTCAAACGTCGATTCTTCATGAACATGTCTCACGTCTCGTATTAATCAGCGCACCACGCGCTTTCCTACCTATATGCGTGACATGTCACGTTCGGCGGGCGACACAACGAAGAAACCCGCATTACAAGCGGTTTACAGAGAGTACTTTACGCGGGGGTACTGATTTGAAATGTCACGAAGATGTCATGACAAATCGAAATGTCACGACTTAGCGATTAGGATCGTTCTCCTTTAACCAATCGTCCGCCTCATCATTCTCATCCGCATAACCAGTTTCCGATTCTGGATGATGCCTATTTTCATCGAACGGTACCTGTGTCGTGGAAGACACACTCCCCAGAATTTTATGGATGAGCGTGAACTGTGGTCTCCACCCCGCTTTGTCTTTAACAAAAGGATCAATGTCAATTCCAAAGTAAGTCTGTAAATGCTCACGTAATCGCGAAATGACTCTCTTGACAGCGTCGCTGGCCGAGAGATGCTCTCTCACGGACATCATCAAGAGGATTTCCGCAAGTCTGTTGGGATTGCCACTACGACGATCCACGAGGCCTAAATCGGACCAATAG
>JAOTWM010000621.1 GCA_029862885.1 Gammaproteobacteria bacterium | reverse complement strand
TACGCCCGAGAATGCGGCTCATGTGCTTGTCGAGGCATTCCTGCGCACCAGGACGACCTTGCGTCTCGTCATCGTGGGTGATGCTCCCTACGTGCAGAAATACAAGACATGGCTGAAAGGCCTGTGCGACGATCGCATCGTCATGCCCGGTTACCAGTTCGGAGAGAATTACCGACAGCTGAGCATGAACTGCCGGTATTTCGTCCTACCGTCCGGGATCGACGGCACTCGTCCGGTTCTGCTCGATCAGATGGGATTCGGAAACTGCGTTGTCGTCAAGGACGCGCCGGCGAATGTCGAGGTCGTCGGAGACGCCGGTGTGCTGTTCGAAAAGGAAAACGAGGTCGAATCTCTGAGGTCGACGATTGAGCGCCTGGACCAGGACTTCGAGACCATCGAGAGATGTCGGGCCGCCGGTCTCGAACGCGTCCGCAAGTACTACTCCTGGGACACCATCACCGACCAGTATGAGACTCTGTTCCGGCAAATGGCATCAGAGCGCGCCGAAGAGACGTGAGTCAACGCCTAACGTGGAGACGAACTCCGGGCCGTCGTGCCGCTATTCTGACCGGACCTGGCCGCGTCGCCCGAACTATCGAGCCTTCCATAAATGAGTGAACTTCTGCGTACTCTCACGATCAGCTCTTCCGAGCTGACCGATCAAAAGAATGTTTGACAATGCCAGACCGATACACGAAGGAGTCGATTCCGGACGAAGAGTGGAAGGTAATTGAAACTTACATTCATACACATTTGCAATATTATGACCCGGAGTACGTAAGGACAAAGGTACGCTAACCAAGGATTGTAGTTATTTGTCGATCCTTTTGCCAAAGACGTTCTCGAAACAGTTTAAGAAGCTCTACGCAAAGAAAATCCACTTTCCGCGGTAAGGATTGGGGATGGCGAAGCAAACATTTTGTCGTTCGCCGCCTACGAAGGAACTCCAATTTTGGATCGCTACGCCTCTACGTCCAGCATAATCCGCCATGGTTCATTCTCGGTAACTGAGACGTGGCTGCTCGTACTGCGGGAATTGATGAGACACGCAGTTCTCAGTGCGGACATTGTGAGCGTACTCGGTTTATGGAGACCGCCCCCTGGATTCCGAACGCGGAGGTGGCTGATAAGGCATTTCACAAGGATTCAAGACGGATCTCAGGGCATTTGAGGGGAATTGACCTGATGCTGCGCTGGGCAACGGAGGGCCACTTCAAGTCAACATTTCTTGGAACGGCGCATCTGTATTATTGCGTAGTTTGCAATCTGGAAGAGCTAATAATGCTTACGGACGAGGTAATTTGCATTACCGATAAGTAGTCGGTGATTGAAGCTCTACGAAAAAAGTACCGTAATTGTCAGTTTCAATCAATCATCGTTGGCAAATGGCGGAGTCCGAGCGGCAGCACACACGCAGAGCCCGTTTTTTTGTATGAAGTCGAAGCCCAGTTGCCGGAAGACATGTCGGGTTGCCTATACCTCATTGGTGCTGGAGTCTGGACCGAATTCCACTGTACGTTGGCCAAGCAGCGCGGTGGCGTGGCCATCGACGTTGGTAGCGATTTTGATTTGCTTGCGGGAGTTTCTAGTCGCCCGGTACACGAACGAATCTCTGGATCGCTAATCAACAACCTGAAGATCACATCTGACTGACCAGCGCTGTCAATCATTTTCTGAATCTTAACCTAATAGAAGCCTAATCGTAAGCTTCCTGGAACGAGCGACAGGCGATTGGTAGAGCTTTCTGGCATGTTATCGCCAGGAGGTTCCGATGAGAAAGTCACGATTTAGTGAGTCGCAGATTGTTGCGATTCTCAAAGAGGCCGACGCGGGGATGAAGGTTCGGGAGCTGTATCTTTTTGGTTAAACCATTCGAGGGAATGAGGATAGTAGTTCTTCAGCGCGTTGGTGAGGCGATTGAGTAGACGCATTTTGTCGTTGACCAGAGTGCGGCGGTCTTCGACCAGTTGGGAAAGCGCCCGCATCTCGGCGCTCTGGGGCTGGCGGCGATTGAGCTTGTCACGGTGTTTGAGCAACAGCTCGAGCTGCTGCTGCGCATCACTGGGATCGTCTTTGGCGCGGCTGGTCGCGAACGCCTCGCGGTAGCGGACCAGCGTCAAGGGGTTGATGGGAAAGAGCACCAAGCCGTGGAAATTCAGGATCTCTACCGTGAAAAAGTCCATGCCGGCAGTCGCTCCACAGTGCGCTTTCAGGAACGTACTCCAGCGCATGTGCTCGCCGCGTTCCGGCGCCGGCTCGATGCCATGTTCCGCGAAAATCCGCTTGATTGTCGTGCGGCCGATCTCGTAACCGATAGCGCTCAACGCACCCCGAATTCCGGTGTAGCCCCATCGCGGATTGCCATTGGCCATGCGCAGCACGAACTCGACGACCACGCCGGCAGTTCTTGAACGACCCGGGCCTCGCCGCTTGCTGCCGTCATATTTGGCGGCCACCAGTTGTCGATAACAGCGCAGAATCGTCTCCGGCGTGACGATCGTCGCATACTCGTTCAGCTGTCTGCGGCCGAGCGCCCTGCCCTTCACCGCGAGCCTGCGGCGCTGCGCATCGCTGTGACCCAACCGCTTTGCAGACAGCTGCCCCCGCAGGACTCGATTCTCCTCCAGCAGGTATTCGATGCCAATCCGCGGCCGGCGAGCCCGCCAGACCGAGACGGTGAGAATCAGAAATTGGAGTATCGGGTTCTGCATCGCTGCCGATTGGACCGACTCACCGT
>JAOTWM010000124.1 GCA_029862885.1 Gammaproteobacteria bacterium | reverse complement strand
TTGGGCGACAATGCGGATAAGGCCAGGCTCGATAAATACATGGGTGGTCGCGCCTCGGGTATTTTGAGTTTCGGCATTAAGGGCGGGCGCGAAGCTGGAACGAAATTCATCGATGCACTCGGTTTGATTACGCGGCTTGTAAACATCGGTGATGCGAAGTCGCTTGCATGCCACCCGGCCACCACCACCCACCGGCAGCTTTCGCCGGAGGAGTTGGCGAGTTCCGGCGTGACTGAGGATCTGGTGCGCTTATCGATTGGGCTCGAGCATGTCGATGACATCATCGCCGATGTGGCGCAGGCATTGAACGCCGCGAAATAATCATCAAAAACGCGCATCGAGTCGGCCCAATTAACCGATTATCTCGGAGCTGCGACGCCCGTTCGGGTGTCGCAGCATTAGCGCCACTAACGAGTTCGATTTCTCCCGAAATCTGATCTCACCATAAGAAACCAGAACTCATACATCGGCGACTGCCGATGTATCGATCCTAGTCAAACAGGCCCTTGAGCTTTTTCTTGAGCTTGTCCTCAATCTTCTTCTTCGCTTTGTCTTTCTCTTTTTCTATTTCCTCGTTGGCTCGTGCTTTGAGCAGATGGCCTAAATCCACAAAATAGCGTGGCGCATCGAGCGGTCCTTTGACACGTACGGGAATCGCCACGCCTTCCAAATCCCCCAAATCTGCGCCGCCTTGCCCTTCGATGGATTCGACGAGCGTGACATCCAACAAATAGTCGACTTGATTTGCAACCAATGACGCCTGACCCGCACCGCTGATCCGAAACACGGGGGCTTTGATATTCAGGTCATCGTTACGGACGATGCCATTGTCGATAATTAAGGTGCCTGACATCGCCGAAAACCGCGTTTCATCTTCGGCTTCGGGGTCTGCTGTGACCTCACGCTGTTTTGCTCGTTCATACGCCTGACGGGCCCGCAAAACAATTTTTTGGATATCAAAACCCTTTATGGCGCCATTTTTTAGATCGAATGCGACGTCGCCGTTCATCGTCTTCTTAAGGCTCATATCGTCAACACCGCTGGCGGCGATATCGACTTCGAGATTACCGGTGCCGGACAGTTTGTCGGAAATTCCGGCGTCGTGCAGAGCCGGCCCGATCTGAATAGCGGATAACGACTCCCGGACATTCAGACGCGGTGTATCGGCAGCGGCATTCACGACGATCTCGCCTTCTGAGCGGCCTTCATATAAGTCCGCTTCAATCGGTTTCAGTGCGACCTTACCGTCACGGGATTGCACGGAAATGGCGAGATTGGAAACGCTCAATCCTTTGGATTTAAGTCGTTCGGCGCGCAGTTCCCCATCGATGCTTAAATTACGCAACATGGCCAACGGCAACACCACTGCGGCCGCCGCGTTGGTCTCGTCGGCGGGCGTTTCCGATCCGCCCTCGGACACTGGTGGTAGATAACGGTCCATATCCAGTTCACCGATTTTGAGATCGAACTGATAGCGTGCATCCGGTAGACCCGATATTGCGAGCGTGCCGTCGATCTGCGTGTCGTCAATCGTCGCCGTCAATGCCGAAATATCGACTTTTTCGGGTTCCGTGCTGATTTGGGTATCGATCGATACGCGTTGCAACGCCAACGGGTCGGCGGTATCCAGCGGTACGGCAATCCGTTGCAGCAAGCTGCGCAGATTGAAGTCTTGGGTGACCAATTTAGCAGTGATTGCGGGCGCGTCGATAATACCCGTCGCCGACACCTCGGCATCGACACGGCCATCCGGCCCATCGAGCTGTAGCGCTCCGGCGTTGGCGGTTTGTTTCGACAGATCCACGTCGAGTTCGGGAATCGTGATGCGGGTAGGTGGGCCTTCGTGTTCAATGTCGAACACGATGCTTGGCGCGGTGTAGGTTTTGGCGACGAAATTCGCGGCGAGAGCCGGTACGCTTAGCGCCCCCGCAACCTCCTGAAATCGCCCGCGGCCCGTAACGTCTTTAACCTCGAGGGTCTGCGATTTTGGGTCGAAGCGCAGGCTTGGAATCTGTAGCTCTACGTTCGTGTCGGGTTGTTCGACCGCGACCGTAACGGCGTTAAGCGTGATGGGTTGATCGCCGGCACCGATATTAACGGTTGGGACGATGAGTTTCGCGCTGGTCGTGGCGCCAGTTGCCGTCGCGCTGAACTCGGTGAGTTCGATGCCTGTCGCGGATTGTGTTCTGACCTGGGTGTCGATTGCTAGGTCTAGGGGTTCAGGCAATCCCGCGCCGGATACCCGCGCGCGCACGCTCACAGGCGCCGACGGTTTTGTGTCGGTCAGTGTACTTTGAACGTGCAAATCCGCAACGACATAACCCGCTTGTTCCCAATTGAGCCGTTGCATTCGCAGTTCGGCATCGACGTTTAGTGCCGGTAATGCGAGCGGCGCTGCCGCAGCGGCTGGCGCGGCGGCCGGAGCGGCGGCACCCGGCGCAGCGGGCAAATATCGGTCGAGCGTCAATTCGCCGACGTCGAGTTGCAGTCGGTAGGTCGGATTTTGAAAATTATCTATCGTGATATCGCCATCGAACGATGTGTCGTCGATCGATCCGTTGAGCCCGCTCAAGGTGACCGATTGCGTTGTGGCTTCGATCGCCGTGTCGAGCCGCAGTGCACGTAGCGCGCTATCCTCCTGAGGTGTGAATCCCACTTCCAGTGCGTCGAGAATCTCGCGCAGGTCGATCTGTTTTGAATTCAAACGTCCACTGAATTGGGGCGCTTCGAGGATGTTTTCGGCTTGTAGGTTGCCCGTAACCGTTGATTCCGCGACCTTCAGCGTGAATTCCGGCAGCGCCAACTGTTGCGTGGCCATTTCCAAATTCACCGTAGGCGCAACGAGTTCGGCCTGCAGTTTGCCTTGCTGGGCCGTTACCTGTAGCCCATCCATATCGAATCGTCTGCTCTGGAGATCGCCGCGTAACTCCGGGGCTTGGATCGTGCCACTGAGTCCCGGCATATCGACATCACCGGATAGCGGCGCTACTAATATGGTTTGTGCCTGGCCGTCGAAGCGTAAATTAGGCGCCTTAATCGTGAACTTCATGTCGCCTTGTGTCGCTGTCGCGGTCAGGTTTGATCCGGTGACACGGCGCGACGCGACATCGACGTCCAGGCCCGGAATCTGCAACTCCACGGCGCCGCCTTCGAGCGCGCTCGACAGCACGACGTCAATCGCATTGGCGGACTGGGCGTCTAAGCGATACTCGGTTCGTTCTGCCTGCAATTCGATATCCAGCATCGTGCCTTTGACGGTGAGTGCCAATTGATCCAAGCTAATGACGTTCTGTTCCGGAAGTAGCGTTACCCGGGTATCGGTTGTAATGCTTAGGGGTTCGGGAATCGCATCGCCCTCGATATCCACTGTAAGGCTAATTGGAATGGGTTTGCCGGCACGTATCACACCGGTTTTAACGGCGAGATTCCTGATTACATAGTGATTTCCGGTGCTGCGATCGTCCCAAGTCAAGCTGCCGTCGTCCACCACCACGCCCTGAATTGCCAAGGCTGCCAATGCCCCGGAATTGGTCGCCGCCGCTGGCTCCCCATTACTTCCGTCGGCGCCGCGTTTAGCCAAGTCTTCCCAATTCGTGGCGCCGGCTTCGTTGGTGATTAAATTTACTGCCAAGCCACGAATTTCGACCGCGCCGGCTTCCACTTTTCGCGACAACAACGGCAGCAATCGCAAGCGCGCCCGAACCTCTGACACCTCGAGCATCGGCGCGCCGTCGAATCCGTCCGGGTTGGAAAACGTGACACGCCCGGTCTCGATACCTAAACTCGGAAATACCGACAATTCCACGTCGCCCTCGATCGATAATATGCGTCCGGTTTTGTCCTGGACTACGCGAGCGATCTCGTCTTTATAATCGTTCGGATCGACGACTAACGGTACGATTATGGCGAGGGCGGCGACGATCACAATCAGCACCGCTAACAACCACGCCAAGCCTTTCAATAAGCGTTTCATTTGCTGTCCTCTTACATCGTCATTAATAGCCAATTTGTGCCGGAGTACCTGTACGAAGCCATGGCTATCTCAGTATCTACGCTATCTTAGCGCACCTCCGCCAGGCGCATCGGACAAAGTTTCGCGGCTCGGGCTCGCGGCTCGCGTATCAGCGGTAGCGGGCGACCGGATTCTGCCCCACAACTCAGCTCTGGGCGGCGCGATTACGGTGCCCCGATACTCCAGTCCTGGGCGGCGGTCGGCCGCCAGCAACAACGGACCATCGAGATCGACAACACGGGCGCCCGTTGTCAGCAACATCGCCGGCGCCATGGCCCACGACGTGTCCACCATGCAGCCGACCATGAT
The DNA here is from genome assembly GCA_029862885.1 of Gammaproteobacteria bacterium. Taxonomy (GTDB): domain Bacteria; phylum Pseudomonadota; class Gammaproteobacteria; order Arenicellales; family JAOTWM01; genus JAOTWM01. The sequence goes on along the minus strand of JAOTWM010000124.1, from coordinate 7,759 downwards.
CTCATATCCTTGCGCTAACGCCATTCGCTGCATCTGCAGCGCCGCCGTGAGCCCGCCGCACTTGTCTAACTTGATATTCACGACGTCGTAACGATCCTTAAGTTCCACGAGGCCGGACGAATTATGACAAGACTCGTCCGCACCGATCGGTACGGTGTGCACAATTGATATGAGTGCCGCGTCGTCGGCCGCGGTTGTTCGACAAGCGCCACGCAGAGCTCTACGAGAGCCGGCAACAACTTCTGTAGATCGGCGGACCGCCACGCTTCGTTGGCATCGACGATAAGTTGCGCATCGGGCGCATCGGGCGCATCGGGCGCAGCGGTACGCACCGCTTGCACTCGCTGTAGCGCCTGATCCGAACCAAGTTTTAGTTTTAGCAACGGTTGATGGGCGTTTGCGCGCGTCCGGCGGCTTCGGAAATCGAAATCTCCGGCAGATCTAAAAGTGGTTGACACCCGGGCAATCGAAATTGGCCGACGCACGACTCCGGCCGCCGGTCGTAGACACCAAACGCAGTTTTGGTCGCCAACACGTCCCGCGCGTCGCTGAGATACAACAGATACGGGCATTTGATTTCAATCAATAACCTACACCTTGCCGTGGGTCCGATCGTGCTTATTATATCTCTGCGACGTGCCGTGATACGAGGTGGCGGACCGATCGATGGTGGGGATGTAACACGATTCAGGGGGGCAGAATGATTACCCGGGTTTGACGGTCAGTGTAATATTCACGGTTTGACGACAATCGATTGCGAGGAGACATAATGGACGCAGCTTCGATCACCGCTACGGCCAATATAGACGGGGTTATTTCACCCGCTGCCGACGCGAAGATATCGGTAATGGATCGCGGGTTTTTGTACGGCGATTCTGTCTACGAAGTGTTTCGTACCTATAATGGCGTACCCTTTCTCATGGACGAGCATTTTGATCGCCTCGAGAATTCTGCGACGCTAATCAGCATGACAATTTCCCAGTCGCGCGATCAACTAATCGAGGAAATTCGACGTACCGTTCGCGCAAGCGGCGCCGACGATGGCAACGACGTGTACGTCCGCTATCAAATTACCCGCGGCGAGGGGCCGATCGACCTGTATCCGAGTCCGGATCTAAAAACTCGATGCGTGATTATTGTCAAGGCGTTGCCGCCGTGGGATCCAAAATTGTATGCAGTCGGTATGACCGTCGCCGTGCCTAGCGTACGGCGCAATCCCATCGATGCGCTCGACCCGAATATTAAGGGTGGCAATTATTTGAATAACATATTGGCGATTACCGAAGCTCGTAAGCTCGGCGCTGACGATTGCGTGATTCTGAATCATCAAGGTTTTGTGACGGAGGCGGCCAATAGTAATGTCTGGTTCGTGCTGGACGGCAAGGTGGTTACACCCGGTTCCGGGAATCTGCGCGGTTTGACGAAAAACGCGTTGCACAAGGCGTGCGCCGCCGCGGGCGTGCAAACCGAAGAAACTGCCATTCACATCGATCAGTTGGTGGATGCCACCGAATGTTTCGTAAGTAGTGCTACCCGAGAAGTGATGCCGGTGAAATCGATTCGTCTCGAGGATGCAACGATGGTGCACTTTCCAGCCGGTGGTGGCGAAATGACCCGACGTATCCGCAGCATCTTCACGGAATTTATTACGGCCTACGTGGGCGAGCATAGCGCCGACCGTCTGTTCTCCGAGTAATGCCACGGTGCCGCCACAGCATTTGCGGGGCATGCTCCTACAACACTCGTCGTGCCGTGTTTCGGAATCGATGATGTGAGTACAAGAACTCGAGTCGGTATATTGTTTGGCGGCCGCTCGTGTGAGCATGAGGTGTCGGTGACATCGGCCCGTTCGGTGTTGGATGCCATCGATCGAACCAAATACGACGTCACAATGATCGGGATATCCAAGCAAGGGCATTGGTTATTGCCGGGCGATGTGAAGGCGGTTTTGGAAGCCGGCGTCGTGGCGGGCGACGATTTACTGCCGGTCACGATGGACTACCTCGCGGACGGTGCGATCGTGCCGCGGCACGGCGCGGGGGAGGGTCTCGGCGGTCGATCGCTTGATGTCGTCTTCCCGTTGCTACACGGGCCTTACGGTGAGGACGGTACGGTCCAAGGTCTGTTGGAATTAGCCGATGTTGCGTATGTCGGTTCGGGGGTCGTGGGTTCGGCGGTGGGCATGGATAAAGAAATGGCAAAGCGTGCGTTTACCGCCGAAGGCTTGGAGCAGTGTGATTACTCTGTGGTGCGGCGTACGCATTGGCGGCATTCGCGCCCCGATATCGTACAACAGCTCGAGCGGACGTTTTCGTACCCATTGTTCGTGAAGCCGTCAAATCTTGGTTCCAGCGTCGGTATTACTAAAGTCCATTCGTCCGATGAATTAGCACCCGCAATCGATATCGCTGCGGACTACGACAGCAAGGTTATTGTCGAGGCAGCGGTCGATAATGCCCATGAAGTGGAGTGCGCCGTGCTCGGCAACGACGAACCGCAAGCATCCACGGTGGGAGAAATCATCCCGGGTAATGAGTTCTACGATTATCAAACCAAATATGTCGATGACAACTCACGACTTCTAATTCCAGCCGAGATCTCCGATGCAGCGGCGTCGACGGTGCGGCAAATGGCGGTGCGGGCATTTCAAGCGGTCGGCGCGATGGGTCTGGCCCGGGTGGATTTTTTTGTGCGCCGCGAGGACGGTTCTGTAATTATTAATGAAATTAATACGATGCCGGGATTTACACCGATCAGCATGTATCCAAAGCTGTGGGCCGCCAGCGGCTTAAGCTATTCGCATCTTATCGACCGGCTCATTGAGTTGGCCTTGGAACGCCATGCCGATAAACAGCAGACCCGCACCGCGCTTTAGGCTGGATATTTGCGGTTTGAGATTAAGCCGAAAATGCTTGATCGGGTGCATCCGTGCAGGACAAACTTAAGTGCCGGCACCTTAGCCTTAAAACAGCGGATAGCCGGTCGCATTCGAGCGACGTATAGTGTTAGGATGGCGTTTATTTCACACACGGTTCGGAAGGCGGGTTCGTCTGAAATCGGGAGTGGTATTATGTAATATGCCCGGCAAAAGCCGGCATTTCTAAAGCCGGAAAGATTTCAGTAGAACCTAATAATCAAGTTAGCGAGGAGACATCATCATGAAAATTCCCAGTGTACTAGGCAGAATCGCCAAGCTAGTTCTTGCCGGCACAGCCGGTTTGGCGTTCAGCACTTCAGCGTTACTGGCGGCCACGACCCTCACGGTCTACACCGCGATCGAAGCGGACGATCTCAAGGCGTACGCGGCGGAATTCAACAAGCAGTATCCTGACATTGAGATCAAGTGGGTCCGGGATTCGACCGGAATCGTGACCGCAAAGTTGCTGGCGGAGAAGGAAAATCCACAAGCCGATATCGTCTGGGGCTTGGCCGCAACCAGCTTGATGTTGCTTAAGGCGGAGGGCATGACCCAAGCGTATATGCCAAAAGGCGGCGACAAGTTGGATAAGAAGTTCATCGACTCTGAAAATCCGCCGCACTGGACGGGGATGGACGCCTGGGTCGCCTGCATCTGCGTCAATACCATCGAAGCGGAAAAGCTCGGCCTACCCATGCCCACCGGTTGGGAAGATCTGACCAAGCCGGTATATAAAGGCCACGTCGTGATGCCGAATCCGAACTCTTCGGGCACCGGCTTTCTGGACGTGTCGAGCTGGCTGCAGATGTTCGGCGAGGAAGGCGGCTGGAAGTTCATGGACGCGTTACACGAGAACATCGCCTGGTACACCCATTCGGGCTCTAAGCCTTGCCGGCAAGCGGGTGCGGGCGAGACTCCCATTGGTATCTCGTTTGCTTATCGCGGTGCCAAGGTGAAGAGCAAAGGCGCCCCGATCGAAATTGTGATGCCCAAGGAGGGCGCCGGTTGGGATATGGAAGCGACCGCCATTATCAAGGGCACCAAGAACCTGGAAGCCGCCCAAAAACTCGTCGACTTTTCAGTCTCCAAGGAAGCCAACATGATGTACAATGGCGTATACGCTGTAGTCGCTTATCCGGGCATTGCTCAGCCGGTGGAGAACTACCCAGAAAACATCGGCGAATTGATGATGGACAACGATTTCCAATTCGCGGCGGACAACCGCAAGCGCATTCTCAAGGAATGGCAGCGTCGTTACGACTCCAAATCGTTGCCTAAGAGCTAATCCGGGTACGATTTCGCAGCCGGCCACCCATCCCCGTTCACGGGTTGGGCGGCCGGAGCGTTTTCGATCTCTGTCCCCACACCATCAATGAATATCTAGCATGGCCGCCGAAGCAACAACGGAGGCCGGTAGCACACCGTATCTCGTAATTCAAAACCTGACTAAGAAGTTCGGGGCATTTACTGCCCTCGCCGATATCTCACTGGATGTCTTCGAGCGCGAATTCGTATGTTTTCTCGGGCCTTCGGGCTGCGGCAAAACCACGTTGCTGCGAGCAATTGCCGGGTTGGATATTCAGACCACGGGATCCATCAATCAAGCCGGTCGCGACATCTCCGCGCTGCCCCCCGCCGAGCGCGATTTCGGAATCGTGTTCCAATCCTACGCGCTTTTCCCGAACCTAACTGTCAACAAGAATGTCGCCTACGGTCTCGAGAACCGTAAGTTGCCCGCCGCTCAGATAAAGTCACGGGTAGAAGAGTTACTCGCGCTCGTCGGCCTGACAGACCAGGGTATCAAGTACCCGGCCCAGCTTTCGGGCGGACAGCAACAGCGCGTCGCCCTGGCCCGGGCGTTGGCGATCTCGCCCGGTTTGTTACTGTTAGACGAGCCGCTGAGCGCGCTCGACGCGAAGGTTCGTGGGCATCTTCGCCGCGAAATCAAAGACCTGCAGGAGAGACTCCGGGTTACCACGATCATGGTGACCCACGATCAGGAAGAAGCGTTGACCATGGCCGACCGTATCGTGGTCATGGACCAAGGCGTGATTGAGCAGATCGGCACCCCAAAAGAGATTTACGGCGCCCCCGCCACGGCCTTTGTCGCCGACTTTATCGGCACCATGAACTTTGTCCCCGGCACGGTGGAGGAGGGTGGCACGGTCAAAGTCGGCAACGTAAAGCTCAAGTGCAACACCGGCGGGAATGCCGCCGGCGCAGATATCACGTTTGCTATCCGCCCCGAAGACATCAACGCGATAGATTTCGAGACAGGCGAGAATGTCGTCGATGTGGAGGTTACATTCATGGAGTTCCTCGGCTCGTTCTGCCGGGTCAACCTCGGCGGCGACGCATTGGGCGGACAAGATCTGCGGGCAGACTTCTCGATCAATCTGATGCGCCGCAAGAGTATGGAGGTGGGGTCCGTGTTGCCGGTCTACTTCCCGCCGGAATTTATCCGCGTCTACGCGCGGAGCTAAGCCCGGATATTTCACGAAAGCGGACCGCATCCGGGCCAGACCATGAGCCAAACCGCTGTCGCTATCGCTGCCCCGGCCGTCGTCAAGCCGAAGGTCGGCCGCGACGACTGGATCATGCGTCTGTGCATGGCGGGCATCGGTGTGTTTCTGGCGGTCGCCGTGTTGCTGCCGTTGTACACGATGCTGTCGAAGAGCCTGGAGAACAAGGACGGCGATTTCATCGGCTTGGCAAACTACGCGGAGTATTTCAACACTCCGGCGCTGTTTCTCTCTGGGATAAACAGCCTCTACATCTCGGTAATCTGCACCGTGATCGTACTCGGCACCGCATTCGTATACGGCTACGCATTGACCCGAACCGACATGCCGTTCAAGTGGTTCTTCCGGCTAGTGGCCGTGGTTCCGCTGCTCACGCCTTCGCTGCTCAGCGGCATTTCATTGGTCTATTGGTTCGGCAGACAGGGCGTCGCCAGAGAGTTGTTGCTGGGTGAATCTATCTACGGTCCCATCGGTATTATCATTGGCTCCAGCTATTGGGTGTTTCCACACGCTCTCATGATAGTCATCACGGCGCTTTCGATTACCGATGCGCGACTCTACGAGGCGGCAACCGCGCTGCGCACGAGCGCGGTCAAAACATTTTTCACCGTCACGTTGCCGGGCTGCAAATACGGTTTGATCAGCGCTGGTTTCGTAGTGTTCATCCTGGTGTTCACCGACTTCGGCGTGCCTAAGGTTATCGGCGGCAATTTCAATATGCTCGCTACCGACATATACAAGCAGGTGATCGGGCAACAGAACTTTCAGATGGGTGCCGTGGTTTCCGTAATCTTGCTGGTTCCGGCAGTCATCGCGTTTTCCGTGGACCGGATAGTGCAGCGCAAGCAAGTGGCGCTGTTGTCGGCACGCGCCGTCCCCTATCAGCCGAAGCCAAATCGCAAGCTCGACATGGCGATGCTTGCCTTCTGCTCGTTCGTGGCGCTGCTGATTCTGCTCATGATCGGAATGGCGCAGTATGCAGCCCTCATCACGTTCTGGCCTTACAATCTCGAGTTGACGCTCGGCAACTATGATTTCGACCTTGCCAACGGCGGTGGCTGGGACTCGTTCTTTAATTCAGTTCGGATGTCTCTCTACACGGCACTGTTCGGTACTATCATCATCTTCTTCGGCGCCTATCTCGTGGAGAAAGGGCGTGGCTTCGTAGCCGGCCGCAGCACCTTCCACGCAATTGCTATGCTGCCGCTTGCGGTTCCAGGAATGGTGTTGGGGCTCTCCTACATTTTCTTCTTCAACAATCCGGCCAATCCATTTAACTTCATCTACGGAACGATGGTGATTCTGGTGGTGGCGACCGTCGCGCACTTCTATACAGTCAGTCACCTCACGGCGGTGACCGCGCTAAAGCAAATGGATGCGGAGTTCGAATCCGTTTCCGCATCGCTTAAAACGCCCTTCTACCGTACCTTCTTCGTGGTTACGGTGCCGGTCTGCTTGCCGGCAATCCTAGATGTTTCCATGTATTTGTTCCTCAACGCGATGACCACCGTGTCTGCGGTCGTGTTCATTTACTCGACGGAGACGACCCTGGCCTCGGTCGCGGTCTTAAACATGGACGATCAGGGTGAGCTACCGTTTGCGGCGGCGATGGCGATGACGATCGCCTATACCTGTGCAGCTGCGCGTATCTTGCACATGCTGTTAAGTCGTGGCATCACGCGCAGCACTCAAGCTTGGCGTACACGTTGAGTCAACGATCCGCGCTGGCCGCCACCCGCCGATGGACCCACTACTGTCACCGTCGGAGTTCGTTGGTCTCAACAACATCACCCACCTATGCACCGGCGGCGAAGCGCCGTGGCTAGCCGGGCAATCCCGTATATTTGAAGAGTTCGCGGAGTTAACCAGCGGCGGGCAGACGGCACGCGCTCAACTGTACGAGCGTGTCGAAAGTTGTCGCCGGCGCATGGCCGAGCTGTGGGGAGTGCCGGCGCAACGCATCGTTTTTATGCCGCACGCTGCCGAAGGCATGAATTGGCTCGCGCGCGGATTGCGGTGGCGGGCGGGCGACAATATCGTCACCACGGGAATCGAGTTTCCATCGGTGGGCTACGCATGGCAACAACCCGGCGTCGGTGTCGAAGTGCGTCGCGTTCCTGCACAGCAATGGGTGGTGGGGGAGAGCGCATTGTTGTCGGCGTGCGACCAGTGCACTCGCGTATTGGCGGTGAGCCAAGTCAGTTTTTTGACCGGCGAATGCCTGGATGTAGAGCGTCTGGCGGCGGGGTTAAAAGGTACCGATACGCTGTTGGCAGTCGATGCAACCCACGCATCTGGGGTCCTCCGCGTGCCCGCCCAA
>JAOTWM010000123.1 GCA_029862885.1 Gammaproteobacteria bacterium | reverse complement strand
GGAATACAAGTAATAGCCCGGCTATTGCTTGTATTTCGCAACGCGGAGTTTGATTATTTTGGACCCAAATCGATCGATCATTACTTTTGCGGAGGTTCCTCAATTACGGAATTGATGAGATGGTGCAGCATATCCTCAACTCGGACACAAACGATGGCGCCGATCGACACCAACTCCTCACTGACATCGACTGGTAAGTCGTTTTGATTACCCGGTACGATTTGGTTCAGTTTACCACCGATATAAACTGGCACCGAGTATGTCCGGTGCTGCATTTCCGATCGCAGTTCGCGCAAATAATCCAACGCGATACCGTTGTAGGTGCTTAACGCGACAAAATCCGCGCGCGCTTGCTCGGCGGTAACCACTAACGCATCGGCATCAGTACTGACCCCGGCGTCGACAATAGTGACATTGAGTCGGCGTAATACCGCCTCCACCAAAACTTTTCCGTATTCGTGAACATCCGAGGTGCCAACACAGGCCACCAACCCCGCATCGCGCAGTCGTTTTTGTGCATCCGCATCAAGCTGTGCGACACATTGTTCCGCACGATGTTCCAACTCCTGAATCGTCGTCGATGCGACAACGGGCGTGCGCCCACGGGGATACGTAGCATCCGCGTTACCAGGTCCGTATTTTTTTTCGAGCCGTTGTGGGCCAATGCGGCGCAATGCCAATAACAATTCAAGTGGATTGCCAATGTCGATACCGTGCTCCGCCAAACCGTGCAGCACGTTAGCCTTGAACTTTTTACCTGCGCTAACGATACGCGGAGCCATCTGTTGCGCGGCATCGGCATCCAGCATCGGTTGGAGCGCATGAAAACGCTCCACCCAACGCTGTGCGAATCGATGCGCATCGACAATCTCATCGATATTGGGAATTCGCGATGCTTCCGTCACCGGAACCGGATTGATCGCGTGCCCGGTCGGACTTACCGTCTGCGCAAACGCATCCACAAGCAGATAAGAAGCAAGGGACGCGTAATTAGCGGCCGAATCGATACCGTACGATGTCGTATTGCCGTAAATCATAGTGCCCGGCGTGGAACTCGTGGATGATATCGCAAACAAAAATGCCAAGCGTGCTGTCGGGTCCGAATAGGTATGTCCGTAACAGTGCGAAATCTCGCCGCCGATCAACTCCTCGACAATGTATTTTTCGATTAGTACCGCACCCAGCGCGCAACTGAGATCGGTAAACAATGCCGCGAAACCGTCGTCCAGGTTTGAGTGAATCAACACCGGAACGGGTTGCGCTGCCGCCAAAGCCATAGCCGTGAGCGTCGCCGCCGTGGTCGCGACGTCGTCGTCCCAATGCGGTAGACGAAAAGTGAAATACTGACCCAGGTTGCCGATCGCGGTTGCACCAGCGGCAAGGGCGGCGGCGGTATTTTCCACGGCGCCCGGCATACCGATCACAAAGTCCCCGAAATGCGGGGCGACCGGTGCTACTTCGGTGAGTCGGACAAAATCCGATGCCTCGCCCAATATAAGCCCCGTACCTCGCGGCCGGCCGCGGCGTTGCCCCTCGGGATATCCCATCGACCAATCCAGACAGATGCCATACCGATCAACACTATAGCCGTCGGACGATAAGCGTTCGTAGATCTCCGCACACGCGCGGCGACTTTGTTCGAGGTCGCGATAGCCGACCTGGGCGTGAAACATAATCGGCGCATCAATCATCCGCTGACGCTTGTATTCCGATTCGCTGGCCACGCCGTAGTGAGCAAAAAACGGCGTGTCGCCGACCCGCATATCGCGGGCCAACTTACGCCCCGCATCGATCAGCGCTTGCGCTTCGGGTAATTCAGGCTCGGGTAGAATACCCGCCCGATCGAGGGCCGTGGCATCACCCGCAGCGAGACGTTGCGACACGCGATTACGCGGCGACACCGTACGCCAATAGCTTGTCGTACAGCGCCTGACCCGCCCCTTTGTAACCGCCCGACGGTGCCATCGTGCCGCCGTCAAGTACTGCCTGCGGATCGGTGGTCGGCTGTCCCGTATTGTCGAAGCCCCAGCTCGCTGGTATCAGTTCGCTTCTCTGCGCGCGCCCGATCACTTCGCTCTTGTCGACGACACTGGATGATTGATCCAACACCAGTGGGTCTTCGCTCGGCCGCGGGAAAGCCCACGCAATCGGGTTGGTGCCGAATAGCGCACGTGTGCCGCCCCAAGGCGCAATCGACGCAGGGGCGTTGACGAAACCCAAAGCGACAATCCCGGCCTTCGCCATTCGTTCGACGTGGTAGCCCACCACTCCACAATTATAAGAATTGGTTACGGCCACTAATCCCGCACCCATGCTCTTGACCAGGGCGGGAAACACTTCGAGCCCAAGATCAATGGCGGGATGCGCAAATCCATCGCGGGTATTGATCGGCAATAACGCGGGCGTGAGCTTCGTTACGACCGGCTCAGCACCACCGTCGATCTTGCCACAGCGTGCATGCTCACCGTACGTCGGTAAGCGTGCCAGTCCGTGGCTGTGAATACCATCCGCCTCCGATGCGACCACCGAACCGGTCACCGAACCGGTCACCGAACCGGTCACCGAACCGGTCACCGAACCGGTCACCGAACCGGCATTGGATCCGCTGGTATTACACGCTGTCAATGCCCGCATTGTCAGCTCGTCGACATCTTTTAAGCTTAAACTGATCGTCATTTCTCGCTTCCGCCGCCCGTCGTCCGCGCCGCATTCGACTCAAAGCCTTCACTAAAAAATCGCAACCAATTTCCACCCAAAATCTTGCCGACTTCTTGGGTGTCCAAACCGCGATCCAACAGACCCCGGGTGATATTGGGCATATCGGCTGGCGTTCGAAACCAGGGCGGCTGCTCGGGCCGGGTCGGTTTGTCGGCCGAGCCCTCACCATAGTCCGGGCCGAACGTCCAGCGGCCACTGCGCATCCATTCGAGTGTTTCATATCCCCAACCACGACACATATTAGAGCCGAGCCCGATATGGTCAATGCTCATCAGTTCCGCGGTATCCACCACTATGCGACAAAACGACTCCAATGTGCATTGCCCGCTATCGCGAAGATGAAACGGATACAAGCTAAACCCCAACATGCTGCCGGACAGTGCCAGTGCGCGCAACAAATCATCGAATTTATTACGCAACGCGGCGTGAAACGACGCCGGATTGGCATGTGTGTTCGCCACTGGGCGCTCGGATAATTCAATAGCCTGCAACGATGTGTGCTCAGCGCTACGGGATAAATCCACAATCATACCGACACGATTCATCTCACGAATCACTTCACGTCCGAAACGAGAAGTTCCCGCATCCATTTTCTCGTAACGGCCCGCACCGATCAAACTCTGATTGTTGTAGGTCAACTGCATGATGCGCACGCCAAGCTCATGGAATACCTGCACTAATTCAAGGTCGCCTTCAATCGGAGAACAATTTTGAAATCCAAAAATGACTCCGACCTTACCGCTGCGTTTGGCCTCGCGGATATCGTCGCCGCGAATCACCGGCATGCACAAGTCACCGAGCTGTATCCGTAACCGATGCCAGCCGCCGATGCAGGACAACGTTGCGCGCGCATCTTCCCAATACACAATGGTCACGTGTACGACGCTCACGCCGCCATCATGGAGTTAGGTCAGCAACGCCCGATCCCAATTGGAAAATTGCAGCGCATCGACCACGATCAACTCCCGGTGCAAATCGAGGGTCGAAGGTTGCACTGCGGGCACGGGGTTAATGTCACTCATGGTTTGGTGTATGTGGTTTTAACGATTGTGTAGAACTCGCGTGCGTAAGCACCTTGTTCCCGCGGACCATAACTCGATGCCTTGCGGCCACCGAATGGCACGTGATAATCCGTGCCGGCTGTCGGCAGAATTATCATCACCACACCGGCCACCGCATTATTTTTGAAATCGCTCGCGTATTTCAACGATGAGGTGACGATACCGGAGGTTAATCCAAATTCGGTATCATTCGCGACCTTCAGCGCCGCGTCGTAATCACGTACTCGAATGATGCTCGTAATCGGGCCGAAAATTTCTTCGCGGCTGATGCGCATCGTGTTGTCTGCCTCTGTAAACAATGCCGGAGCCATATAGTGACCGGGTGTCTCGCGGTTTAGTATCTCACCGCCACAAAGCAGCTGCGCACCTTCGTTGCGGCCGACATCGAGATACGACTGATTCTGCTCCAATTGCGTGGCATCGACGGCCGTCCCCAGTTGGGTATCCGCCGCAAACGCGTTACCCACCCGCAATGCCTTGGTGGCTTCGCACACCACTTCCACAAACCGGTCGTGAATCCCTTCGGTGACAACCAATCGCGATGCCGCCGTGCACCGCTGACCGGTGGCAAAAAATGCACTATTAATGGCGGCCCCTACGGCGGCACCCAAATTCGCATCATCGAGAATCACCAGTGGATTCTTGCCGCCCATCTCGAGCTGTACTTTAGCCATGCGCTGCACCGCTTGGCTCGCGATGTTGCGTCCGGTCGCACCGATCCGGTAAATGTAATTGTGTCGACGTCTTCGGCTGCGAGAATTTGTGCGCCAACTTCGCTACCACGCCCCATGACAAGATTGAAAACTCCCGCGGGCAACCCGCTGCGGCTAATCAATGTCGGCCGACGCCCAGGCACTGCCCGGCACTAGATCCGCGGGTTTAAACACTACGCAGTTGCCATAAACCAGCGCCGGCGCAATTTTCCAGGCCGGTATTGCGAGCGGCGAATTCCATGGCGAAATGATGCCGATTACACCAACCGGCTCGCGACGTACATCGACCTCGACACCCGCACGCACCGAGTCGGCGCAATCACCGATTTGGCGCAACACTTCTTGCGCATAGTAATGAAAGAACTACCCGGAGCGCGCCATCTCGCCCGTGCCCTCGGCCACGGGCTTGCCCTCCTCGCTCGATAATAACCGGCCGAGTTCGTCCTTCCTGGCGATGAGTTCGTCGCCAATGCGGGTCAAACTTCCCTGCCGCGTTTCCAGTCCGCTGCACGACCAAGTTGAAAACGCCTGGCATGCAGCGCCGATCGCGTCCTGGGTTTGCGCAGCGTTGGCCCGTGCATACTCGCCAACGACCTCGTTGGTGTCGGATGGAATGATATTCCGATTCGCATCGCTGCTGGTGACCCATTCGCCGCCGATATAGTTTGCATTGAATTTCATGATGTGCCGGCGGCCATCACATACACGTCGTCGAAATCTTCAAGATAACTACGAACGCCCTCGTGCTGACCTTGCGTCATCCGAAACACGGATGAGTAATCGTTGCCGGGAAGATCGGTATTGACAACGTTAACGGGTCGCCCCGGAGCCCGGCTCCGGATCGCACCGATTAATTGCCGGATAAGATCGACCGACGTTCCGCCATCTGCCGCACCGTAATCGGCGATCGCGAACGGCCGATTCGACTCTTCGATCGACATCGAGGACAGCGCATCCAACGCCAACACCGCTGTGTTGTCGATGACATCTTTTGCACCCCGGGTGTGCTCGGAATAGTAACCCCCACCCTTCATGGCAATCGTCGTTCCGGATCCGATTGTGTGCATTCGCTTCCCTCCAATACGTCGCTATCGCGTTCACGTCCACACCAACACCGGTAATTGCATCTCAGTCAGCGACAGCAGGCTGCGCATCTTATTCTCGTCGCTGCACAAGGCCCGGTTACCGTCGTCTATTCGCACCATGCGGCGGTAATCCAGCGCGCCACAATAACTGACAACAATCTGCGTAATTGCACCGGCCGGCAACTACGGCGGTACGGCGGTGCTGGCCGAGCGCAACGAACCATCAGATGTAATTATCGAACGCTGAAATGGGCTGTCATACTGAGTAATGCAGACTCGCTGCTTATTTTCCGAGTTAGTCCAACACAACGGACCGCCCGACAAATGCAGGTCGTTCCAGCGTCACCACGTTTGCCAGCATCGCTGCCACCCGATGGGGCCACTCTTTACCCCGGCCCCCCACCGTATCGACGCAGACTCCCAATACTTCTTCGGTTGCGACAAGGTCGCTCTCAACATACATCTCGTGACAAATGTGCACGCGTTTGGTATCGACTCCCAGTACCCGCGTTGAAACACGCAGCAGGCTGCCAGGACCAACCTCATGCAGGTATCGAATATGAGCTTCCACGGTGTATACCGAAACGTGATGCGTCTGGCGATACTCGGCGCCTATGCCCACCTGCTCATATAAAGCGTCGCTGGCATTCCCAAATACCAGCACGTAATACGCCTCGCTCATATGACCGTTGTAGTCGATCCACGCCGGCTGTACCGATTCCCTATATTGCTCGAGCACGGCCGCGTCCTCATTCATAAATTGCCTTCGGTATTCGCCGTTTCGTATCGATAATATCTACACACGTTAGTCGATGTGGCGCGAATTCGCCATGCTTTGAAAGCAAATTGCCATAACTCATCGCATCGACCGTCACACTCGTATGTTGCAATGCGGCGCCTTCGAAACCTTGTTAATTTATTCGAGCTACGCCATGCAAAAGCCCCATTTTTCCACAGCGTCCTGCGTTGCAGTCGTATTGGTCGTACTGACTGTGCTCACGAGTTCCGTCCGGGCCCAAGCTGAATCGAGCGATACTGTTGTCCCGGAGCAGATGGGGCACGGCGCTTTATTGTTGCGTACCGACCAGACCGGGCGCTATCGTGAAGCCACCGCTTTATCCACGAACGTTGAGATGCGGGTCACAGGATTAATCGCTTCGGTGACGGTCACCCAGTCCTTTACCAACCAAAGCAACGACTGGCTGGAGGGTATTTACGTATTTCCGTTGCCCGACGACGCTGCTGTCCATGGGCTCACGATGCGTATCGGCAAGCGTACTATTAAAGGGCTGGTAAAACCACGCAACCAGGCGAAGCGCCAATACCAGCAAGCCAAGAAAAGTGGAAAACGGGCCAGCCTGGTAGAACAGGAGCGGCCGAATATGTTTACAACGTCGGTCGCCAATATCGGGCCGGGCACAAAAATCGACATCGAAATCGACTACCAACAGACAGTGGTATATGCGGATGGCGAGTTTCGATTGCGATTTCCGATGGTGGTGGGCCCGCGGTACATTCCGGGTCGGCCCGTTGCCGCGTCCAATCAGTCCGGCACTGGCTGGGCCTACGACACCGACCAGGTTACGGATGCCTCGCGCATAACACCTCCCGTGCGCGACCCACGGCAAGGCCCGACCAACCGCGTAACCTTGCGAGCGGAAGTCGATGCGGGTTTCGCGGTTGCGGAGATCGATAGCCCCTATCACGCTGTTCAAATCAAACGCAAACGTGACCATCGTTTTGTCGTCAAACTCGATTCCACAACCTACGCGGACCGCGATTTCGAATTGAGTTGGATTCCAACAATCGGTCACGCCCCCCGCGCGGCGCTGTTCACTGAGACCGTTGACGGCGAACACTATGCACTGGTGCTGGTAATGCCGCCGAATCCAGATGCTTCGGAACGCAGCGGGCCGTTACCGAGGGAAACAGTGTTCGTGATCGATACATCGGGCTCTATGGCGGGAGACTCATTGCGCCAAGCCAAAGCAGGTCTGCAATTCGCCTTGGACCGCCTGACCGCACGCGACACCTTTAACGTAATTCAATTTAGTTCCACTACACGGCAGTTATTTCAACAATCCCAACCGGCGACGGCCGATGCGATCCGGCGCGCCAAACACTACGTCACCGGCCTGCGAGCAAACGGGGGTACCAAAATCGCCGCCGCGTTACGGGCATCACTGAATGGCGGCAAGCACAGCGGGCGATTACGGCAGGTATTCTTCCTGACCGATGGCAGTGTGGGCAACGAACCCCAGCTATTTGAATTAATTCAGAGCCGACTTGGCGATTCGCGGCTTTTTACGATCGGCATCGGTTCGGCGCCGAATGCGTATTTCATGAGCCGCGCGGCACGATTTGGCCGCGGTACCTTTACCTTTATCGGCAAACTCGATGAGGTAACCGATAAGATGCAGTCGTTGTTTGCCAAGTTAGAACAACCCTTATTGGCAGATATCGACATCGATTGGCCGGACGGATTGCCGGTGGAGGCGACCCCGAACGTCTTGCCAGATTTATATCACGGCGAACCCGTTACTATCGTCGCAAAACTCCCCCAGCCGCCCGCACAAATCGACGTCAGCGGCCGCCGCCGTCATCAACCCTGGCGATTCACCGTGGATGCCATGCATGGCAAGACGCAGACGGGTATCGGTCGCCTATGGGCGCGGCGCACGATTCGTGCCCTGCTAGAACAACCGGGATCCAGCAGCGATGACAAAATATTGCTTCAGGAACGAGTCGTCGATCTTGCGCTCCGGCATCAACTCGTCACGCGTTACACGAGTTTAGTGACAGTCGATGTCACTCCGGTGCGCCCGCGCGATCGACGCATCCGCAGTCACCCCCTCGCCACCAATTTGCCCAAGGGCTGGAGTTACAAGCACGTATTCGGTGCTTTACCAGCCACCGCCACAGACTCCAGGTTGTTGATCATTTACGGTTTAATTTTCGTTATTCTAAGTTGCGTTGGGTTTTGGATGGCTCGCAATAGGGCATGAGACGCCGCGCCGTTTACATACTGAGTTGCGCGCTGTTGGGCGGTGGAATCTGGCAGCTCAGCGGCGCCACGTATATCCATGCTAAAGCCGGCTTGGCACAAGTAATGTTGCGTGCTGCGTGGGGGCAGAGTCTGGCGGATGGCCCGCCACGGCCACCCTGGCCGGGTGCCGACACTTGGCCCGTGGCACGCCTGCGAATTGTATCCGCCAAAATCGATGCACTTGTGCTTGCAAACGCGAGCGGCCACGCCTTGGCATTCGGGCCGACCCATGTCGCCGGCAGTGCGGATCCCGGTGCCGCGGGCAATAGCATAATTATCGCGCACCGCGACACGCATTTTCGTTTTCTGGGTTACCTTAACCCCGGCGACCGAATTACCGTGCAAACCCGTGACGGTATCGAACATCGGTTCGCTGTAACGGCCGCCTATGTGGCGGATTCACGCACCACACTCATAGAGGATGAAACACCGCGGCCGCGCCTGACCTTAGTAACTTGCTATCCGTTCGACGCGATCCAACCCGGCGGCCCGTTGCGTTACATTGTGGAGGCGGACCTCGTTAACGGTTTCGGCAATAGCATCGGCACGGAAATGGCAGCGGTGCGCCCGGATATTCTGTGACAATATAAGATCTCAACGATCACCTGGCCGCAGCGCTCTCACGTTTACAGATCACTTTACGTACAACGTCTCTTCCACACTCTTCGTCGCCACACCTCCCACGCGGATGCCGATCGGTTTGCCACCCTGTAACGTCAACTCGGTACGGATATGGCTGGGTCACCCCATCTCGTCGCCCTGCTCTGCTATCAAAGCTCGCCAAATTCTTAACCCGTCCCTATTTCCACTAGCGCGGCTGCATATTTTCGCGCGGCAGTCGAATCGGCAACTGCTCGCGGATTCGTGCATCGATGGCCGCGTCGATGTGACTCGGAAAATGCGTCGCCAATACCTCGTTAAGTCGCGTGGTCGCGCGTTGCAACACATCGCTGGAGCCCTGCTCGGCCCACTCCTTCGGGCTTGTACGATCGCCGACCTCGGGATAAATATATTCTTTTTGCATCAAGTCCATCGTCTGCGTGTGTCCCAAGAAATGATTCGGGCCGTCGATACACACATCCCGCATTGCCTCGATGGACAAGCTGTCTTCCGTTACCTCGATACCGCGCACCGTGCGATTGATAGCACCCAGCATATCGTTATCGATGATGTAGCTTTCGAAACAACACCCCAATAGGCTTGCCTGCATACCCGCCGATTCATAAACCAGATTGGTGCCAGAGTGGCCGGCCAAAAGATTCGTATAGGATTTCTCGTAGCCCGATTGGGCATCAGGCAATTTCGCGTCCGCCATCCCGGCGGCGATCCCGGTCGGCAAATCGTAAAACCGGCCCATCTGACCGCACGCCGCCATCAAGATTGCTTGCTCACCACTACCGCCGCTCATTGCACCCGTACGCAAATCCGACACAAACGGCCAGGTACCAAAAATTGCAGGATGCTGTGGCACCAGTAAATTGACGTAGACCAATCCTGCCAACACTTCAGCCACTTCCTGAACCACCGCACCCGCCAACGCCGCGGGACTCGTGGCGCCAGCCTGACCCGCCGCCAGCAGCAACACCGGCATGCCGGCACGCACTGCCGCCTCGAGCGTACGACTCGCATCATCGGCAAATCGCAACGGTGGCACCACAAAGCAGCTCGAACTGCTCACGAATGGGCGTTCGCGCCACTTCTTCTCTCCACCCGCAATGGCGTGCAGCATCGGCATCGTCTCCTCCAGATGCTCCGGCAACACGAAGCTTGTACCGACGTGCTTACTGGTGCCACTTACGCAGGCATAACAAGTATTTATATCCAACTCACGTGGCTCGACCATATCGCGCGCAACAATCGAGCGTTGATAAAAATGGATGTGCTCGAGGTTGTCGACCAGACGCGCAATGTTGTAGAGATCGGCTAGTGTCGACTCCCGATACTCGCGCGTCTCGCAATTGACGATGTGTACCGCCGCACCGGCAGTGCCAAAATACACGCGGTTGCCGGTAAGTTCCATATCGTGTTTTGGGTCCTGGGCGTGTAACACAATGTTGCGCGCTGCGTTTGCGACCGTGTCTTCGACGAGCGAGCGCGGAAACAGCAAGCGGCCTTTATCCGTCAAACGGCCTCCGGCCTTGCTCACAATATCGATACACGATGGGATCGCTTGGGAAATTCCCAGTTGCTCCAAAACCTCTAGCGCCGCCTGATGGATGCGCTGTACCTGTGCGTCGGTGAGCGGTTTGAACAAACCGCCTTCCATGCCCGGCCGTACTGGCCGTTCGTCCTCGGGTATCGGTGCGGCACGCAAGGCGCGCCGCGCGACGCGCCCGCCCATTCGTTTTGCTGCTTCACTCATGGCTGAATGATCTCACGGGTCACTACAATTCGGTTGCCACACAGATCTTCCGCGCGGCCGTCGGGTATATTATGGGCCACACTTCAGCTTGCAACAATCTGCCGCGGGCCGATTTCTAATTCTCAATCACGGATGATTCGGCAGCATTCGTTAACTTCTCGGCGATTGGTCCTGAACGTGGCATGATGCGCTCCAGCACCGGCAACCCCATAAATTCAACGGCGTCGGGCTGCAACCGTGCCCGCGTCAACAGCATTCCGCGGTAACCCAGTTCCGTAAGAATACGCACCGTGGCGTCGTTGAAATCGTCGACGCCGCCGAACGGCATGGAAAATATCTCACTGACCGACCCTACATCGTGTTCCGTCAACCAGCGCCGCGGGCGGTCGATCTCGTCGTACTGCTGTTCAGGCGTCAACGACGCCAATACGTAATGCGAATGACTGTGATTGCCGTAGTTCAATAGTGGATGTTCAACGATCCAGTCGGCAGAGTCGAACTGATAATGATCCAAGTCGAATTCGATACGGTGTCGATCCAGAAATCGATCGATCTCGGTCTCGACCCAGCGGCTGTCATTGCAGAAATCTTTGCTATAACGGTAAAACGTTTTGTCACGAGGGTTTTCGATGCCGTGCATTTCGGCTTCGAATGCTTCGACGAGGTCATTTTCGATCAAGTACCGCACTTTATCGCGCCACCCGGCCTCTCCATTAAAAGCCTTGCCGTTGATATAGATCGTCGCTGGTATCTGCAAGTCGGCAAGTACTGGGAGTGCCTGTTCAATCACACATCGGTACCCGTCGTCGAATGTGACTGCAGCCAACCCGGTACGACGTGGCGCCTCGGCAAGTTCGTCTACGGATACAAAAGTGAAATCGCGCCGCAAGGTCGTGAGCTGATCGTGCAGAACAGCTGGCGCAACGTTGTCCAACCGCGCCGATATATCAGACGGCACCGCATCGAAGGTCGCGTGGTACAACAAACACACGCCGAAGCGCTGGGCAATATCGGTCAGTACGCCCAATGCTCGTAAATCACGCCTTGACGATGAGGTCGAGCGGTTGGCGGCTTAGGCGCTCGCACCAGGATTCGGTAACAC
>JAOTWM010000620.1 GCA_029862885.1 Gammaproteobacteria bacterium | reverse complement strand
CCGCTCGAAGCGCAACCGCCCATGAAACAGGCCGTAACCACGCAGATCCGGGGTCCGGTATGCGTAGAGGGCGAGCGCGACCACCATGACCCAAGAAACAATGTGGGTGGCCCAGCCCGCACCCGCAACGCCCAACGCCGGCAGGCCGAAAACCCCCTCCACCAAACCTAAGGTCAACAAGTAGTTGAGGCCTACCGCGCTCACGGTAATAACCATGACCGCGCCGGTCCGCGCGAGCGCCGCGACAAAACTACGCAGCACGGCGAACCAGAGTACCGGTAGCATAAAACCCGACAGCGCGTGGAGATACGGCTCGGCCAATGCAACCACCGTCGGATCCTGACCGGTCAGCACCATGACAGAACTTAGGTTCCAGACCAGCACCGTGGCCGGCACTCCGACTACGACGGCCACGATCATACCCTGACGCGCCGCATGGCCCGCATCCTGCTTGCGGCCTGCGCCCTCGGCCTGCGCGACCAGCACGCCGACGATCGACAAGAAACCCATCAGAATCACCACCACCTCGAACGACAGGTCACCCGCCAAGCCCACCGCCGCCAACTCCTGGTAGCCCTGGCGGCCGACCACGATCTTGGTGGTCATGAACATGGCTAACTCCGCCAAAAAGGCGGCGATCAGAGGCAGCGCAATCCTTAACAGGATTTCGCTTTCGCTCAGGCGCGTGGGCGCGACGTCGGGAATGGCGGTGCCGACGTTGCCGTTGTGATCATGCGGCATGGGGGAAATTTATGGGGTCAACGCAAGCAATGCCTAACTATTGCGGGTCGTACAGTCGGTAGCCACTTCTCTAGCGAACATTGCGCTGTCGATTCCTCCACTGCTCATGCGCGATTGGCACGCGATTTAACACATCCCGATAGAGATGCGGGTGGGATGGGTGCCTTAAGTTCGCGGCGATACGCCGCATCGATGACCGATTGTTTCTTATTCTCGTTCGCTCCAGGGCGCACCTGCAGAATCATCTTGTCGTGCTCGAACTGTACTCGCGGCGCGGATTCATGTTCAATGACTTGCGGCAGGTGACGCTTTCCACATTCACGGCGAAATCCCCAAGACTTAATTGCGTAACCATTCGTATCGTTGCTGTTGTTCACAAATCGACAAGTTTAGAAAAAAGGCTGGAGGGATTCTAGTTTAATCCCTCCAGCCTTGGCCGTCTCTCTTCACCACCCGGCCCACAGCCATGTGAACCAGTGAGGATTGGCTTTAACTTCATCTCTATTCGGTGTCGTGCAAAAAATTACTGCATCCAGTGCACGCGACGAAGACATCCGGTTATTATCGGATCGACAACCAATTTCGACACACGCGACGAGGAATGAACGTGTTGGAGCAACTGCAAGTCGGTTTTCAAAATTTTCTCAGTTTTTTTGGTAACTATCCCTACCTGCAGGCACTGATCGTACTGTGCGTATCGTACTTCGTCGCCTGGATTCTGGATCGGGTCGTCATTTCGTCGCTGAAAAAACTGATCGCGAAAACCAGCGCAGAACTGGACAAGCAAGTCATCGTGCTTCTACACCGACCGATATTCCAGTCAGTGATACTGGTGGGGTGCGCGGTCGCCGGACTAATACTGAAATTGCCTGAGCGACTGGAACAGATTTTGTTCTCGCTGCTAGTGACTTTCGCGGTAGCTATTTGGTCGGTGTGCGGCTTCAAGGTGATTCGCCTTATGTTGCGCAAAATGTCACGCACCGCTGGCCACGCTCGGATGGTACATGCGCAGACGCTGCCGGTGTTTGAAAATCTGACCATAGTCATGGTTGTCGGTATCGCTATCTATTTTATTTTTTCCGCTTGGCACATTGATATGACCGCGTGGCTGGCATCCGCGGGAATCGTTGGTATTGCGATCGGCTTTGCGGCGAAGGATACGCTTGCGAATTTATTTTCAGGTGTATTTATTCTCGCCGATGGGCCTTACAAGATTGGTGATTTTGTCGTGCTCGACAGCGGTGAGCGTGGCGAAGTTACTCACATTGGCATCCGCAGTACGCGATTGCTGACACGCGATGATATCGAAGTCACCGTCCCCAACTCGGTGATGGGAAACACCAAAATTATTAACGAATCGGGTGGTCCGCATGAAAAATTTCGCGTGCGGGTTCAAGTCGGAGTGGCCTACGGCAGCGATATCGATCGTGTACGCGAGCTGCTGACGGAAATAGCAGTCAACGCGGATTCGGTGTGTAAGGAACCGGAACCGCGTGTTCGCCTGCGCATGTTCGGACCGTCTAGTCTCGATTTTGAGTTATTGTGCTGGGTTGACCAGCCAGTGCTGCGCGGGCGAATTCTCGATACCCTGAATTGCACTGTGTATAAACGCTTTCTGGAAGAGGACATCGAAATTGCATACGCAAAGCAGGATATCTATATTAAAGAGTTGCCTGCTGATAAAAAGTTGCCTGCTAATAAAAAAGCTGCCAAAACCGGGCCGGAGGAATTCTCGTCTAAACCGCCCGGCGCCCCTTAAACCACCCGGGTGGCCCGGGTTGGTCGCAGGCACGAACGAAAACGGCAACAGCGGGTATCAATTTGCTGCTAGTGGATGGCAGAATGCGCACACTCGCTAGCTTGAACCACTGAGGAAACACCGTGCCTGGATTACTACCCGACGTCGACCCCGATGGCCTTCTCGAATATTCGGTGGTCTTTACAGACCGCTCACTCAACCACATGTCTAAGTCTTTCCAGGGGGTGATGAACGATATCTCC
>JAOTWM010000122.1 GCA_029862885.1 Gammaproteobacteria bacterium | reverse complement strand
GTTGCCTGCATGCGCAAACAACTCATCATCCTGAATACCATGATCAAAAACGGAACAATGTGGTATGAAAATATGACCCGAATACTTGACTTCGAACCATAGTCACTTGTTAGGCACTTATACAGGTTCAATGACCACTACCGGAATCCGACGCTCCGTTAATGCCTGGTAGCCGGCGTAAGGAGCGTAGTAATCAACCATGAGCTTCCAAAGCCTTGTTCGCTCATCGCCTTCGGCCACTCGAGCTACTGCCTTAAACTCTTCATTGATGATTTTTAAATGTACATCAGAATTAGCTTCCAGATTTAGATACCAGGCCGGATGTGATGGAGCGCCACCTTTAGAAGCAATTACGCAGTAACCACCGTCGCCAGTGGGTCTGTAGATCAATGGAGTTATCAGCTGCTTGCCCGACTTACGACCGGTTGTGGTCAACAATAAGGTCGTCAGCATGCCTTCGCCACCACCTAAACTCGCATCCCAAAGGTGGCCGGCTTCGCCATCCTCAAGGTAGACGCTTATATGCTCTTTAATCCAGGGAGGTAGGTCGTCAGGAATGTTTATTTCGGCCATAGTATTTCTCTCAAGCTGTTTGCTAAAAACATTTTCAGTCTGTCTGATCTACGTTCTTTCTTAAGCATAAAGCTTCGCATGACGCGAGCAGATTACCGCGTAGCCGTCCATGTGATTATTATGTGGCATGTTCACGTCTGCACTCGGCATGTATCCGTTTTTGCCCCTCCACGGACCTCGGTTGAGGTCGTCAAGCTAAACTCGCGCACCGCTCGATAACGCTTTGCCGTCGGTGGCGATTTACAACTCAGTGTTCTCTTCCATTCCCTTCCCCCCTTTTCGCAACCGCTCTGCCAGTGCCTGCATTTGACACCAGGTTCGCTCCGGCAACGCCACGCCGAGGGCTGTGGTAGCACGACGATTATCCCGCTCTCGCTCACCGGGTACTTGTACCTTTTCGAAACCCGGTGCCGGCGGGCAAGCTCTGATGTCGATCAGTATCTCTTCAGCGATCCGTTGAAACGTGTGCGCGTCGTTATATCTTTCCATGTCGACACATAGGACCATCCAATTAATTTCACCGGTGACAGGGCCCAGCATAGCCTCACCAATCAGTTCCGCCATGAGCGCTAATCCATACCCCTTTGGCCCACCGGAAGGAAGAATCGCCCCGCCATTGAAGTAGCCGTCGGGCTGACGGGTGGGGTTTCCTTCCGAGTCGATAACCGTTCCATCGGGCAGCAAGGCACCGGCGCTCTTTGCAGCATAGATCCACCCCCCGGCAATCTTGGACGTGGCAAAGTCCAGTATTACCGGGCCTCGCGCACCGCCCGGAATGCCAAAGGCATAGGGATTGGTGGGCAGCAGCCCCTTCTTCCCGCCGTAAGGTGCGACCATTGGCCAATCCTTGCGATTGCCGCCACCAACGATGATGCTTAGACACTTCTGTGTCGCGCCCAACTCCGAATATGCGCCCAGGCGTCCGGTGTGGCCACAGTTAACGACGGCGGTTGCGGAAACGCCGTGCTCTTTTGCGGCGGCGCAACCGTGCTCCATGGCCATAATCATCGCAGGGATACCAATACCGCGGCATCCATCGACGAACCAGGCACTGTGCTTGTTCTGCCCCAACTCCGGCCGGCCTTCTGCCCGCATATAGCGGCGCTCGAACTGATCCACATACTGCATGACGCGCATGACGCCGTGAGACTCCACGCCGGAAAGATTAGCTTCAACTAGGTGCTCGGCAACGATTTGTGCAATGTCGTCGTGGCAACCGATCGTTTTCAATAGATCGCTCACAAAGTCAGTCATCTCGTCCACGTCGATGACCTCACGTCCACCGTCAAGCTCAAGCTTACTCACTTTTTCATTCATATTTGAGACCAACTCTGTTCCCTCTAACCGGCCAGCACGGCGCGATTCTCATCGTGCTGCCGTGGCATCCGATGGCCGTACGCGCACACCGTCGAGTTTTACTTAGGTGTTCGGTATTCTTCCGTGTGTCTGCCACATAACGCTTCGCATCAGCGGCGCGGCTTTGCCGCGTCCCTGTCCATGCGGCTGTTATGCGATTCTATTTCACCCGCAGACATTGTTTGGCTACCGTTGAATTCCAATTGGTATTGCTCACGCGACAAGCTAACTCTTCGAGTAATCCTCGGAATACCAGGCCTCAGGCGTCATCCGGACCCACAGATCGTTCGTGACCGCGCTTGGTCCGCCATACTCGACCAGGTATTTCTCCCCATCCTGCTCGCCGAGGTAGCGATACACTAAGGGGCGCAAATGCCGATCGTAGTCGATGACCTCCAAACTCGATACCCGCCCCTCTACTGATACGAACTTGTAAGGTGGTTGCCCAGTTTGAACACAGAGACTGAACCGCCCATATCGCTCCATGAGTCGCATTTTGGCCGAGGTTCTCCCAGTCCAGATGCAAACGTCTCCACCCGGAACGTAGGTGTACCACATCGGAACGCACATCGGGGCGCGATTCCGTCGCTCTACACCGATGACACCGATGTGTGGCTCCGACAGCAACGTCTCACATTCGGACCGACTCATCGCTAGTGGCATGGCATATCGACTAGGTAAGGTGCGGATATACTAAGTCGCATAACGCCGCCCTCAGCGGCATAATGCGCGCGTAAACAATATTGTTTCCGACTGCAGCGCTTTGTTATAACCATAATTCAACTTGTAGTTTTATACAGAGCTTAAATACCCTTTTTAACTCGGCGGTCTCGTTAACAATCATAGACACTCCCTTGCCTATACTTCAAATAATGTTTCTTTCCCATCTGCTTTTATTCTTACTTCTTCATATTCGATAGGGAATCCCCCTTCCTTTTCGCCCAGTGTGCCGTTAATTGACATAAACTTCGTTTTCTTCAATCAAAGCGGTAATTTCAATAGGAATATTCTCTTTCCCCAAATGTCTGGCTCGTAGTCTTTTCCTCTGCGAAGGTTTCTTGATCATCCCTCGTTTGTAACTTATGTGCTCGATTTCCATGGGTTACAGATAAAACTTATAACGCCCCGCATCAACCGCCATCAAAAGGCGCAGACTTTTGATGGCGGGCTGCATGTGCTTGTATGGTTGTTCCTGTTTTATTTTCATTCGTTAATTCCTTTTAAAAATGGATAAATTGAGGGCCACCTTTGGTATGCAGCCAAAGGCCTTTTTGTAACAGCTCGGTGCAGCGCAGGTTCCGTAGAGACCGGTAACAAGTCGGAGCGTTACAAAACTCGTTAGGTACAACTCGAATAGTCATATGGGCCTCGAGCCCGAATAGCAAGGCAGAGAAATCTTAACCCATGAATACAATAGATTATAGTGAAACCAATATCGGCATTGATACCAGCCTTTCAGCATTAGACGTTTATGTTCGTCCTGGAGGACAGTTTCAATCCTTTCAAAATACACCCGATGGCGTTAGATCAGCGATTCGGTTTATTCAACCTTTCAAGCCAGCCCGGGTGTCAATCGAAGCCACCGGGCGACTGGAAATGGGGTTCTTTTGTGCGGCGGATAAAGCCGGATTTCCCGTTTGTGTTTGCAATCCAGTGCAGGTGCGCCAATTTGCAAAAGCGACGGGAAGAATGGCGAAAACGGATAAACTCGATGCGAAGGACATCGCCCATTTCGGCGAGACACTGAAACCGGGTCTGACTCGACTAAAACCTGAAAACATCCATCATATCAGCAATTTACTCGCGATACGTGGCCAGTGCCTGGAAATGAGTACGATGCAGAAAAACCGATTACAACGAATGCACAGATCGGTTCATACACCCATTCGCAATGCGCTCAAATCAATCCAAAAAGAAGTCGGCGCCATTGACCGGCAACTCACGAAGCTCATCGCTGAAATTCCGCAATGGCAAGCCCGTGTGGATCAACTCACCAGTGCCAAGGGCGTGGGTAAAGTGTTGGCCCACACACTCATCAGCAAACTCCCGGAACTCGGTCACTTAAACCGTAAGCAAATCGCTGCCCTGGTCGGGATCGCACCGATGAATCGAGATAGTGGAAGCTTTGAAGGAAAACGCTATATCCGAGGGGGTCGACATAAAGTACAAAGGGTACTGTTCGTTTCGATGATGTCGGCAATTCAATGTCACCCGAAACTAAAACCCATGTATCAACGATTGGTCACTGCCGGCAAACCCAAAAAACAAACCATCGTTGCCTGCATGCGCAAACAACTCATCATCCTGAATACCATGATCAAAAACGGAACAATGTGGTATGAAAATATGACCCGAATACTTGACTTCGAACCATAGTCACTTGTTAGGCATATCACCTGTTTAAACTAACTTCCATATTTGACAATCGCATATTTGGCGTATAACACCAGTGCTAAAGCGACTACTAGCGGCAAGATGCCCATAACAATAATTTCCAAAATGCTGAATTCTATATCCGACATGGCCACATCGATGGTGTGCACCATTGTTACAATAATGCCGATTAGGGATATGAGAAAGACATTAATTGAGCTATGCCACCTTAATAACAGAAAAATACAACCGAGTGCTCCGCCGAATACGCCGATTGCAAAACCGCCAGTTGCCCAGATTGGACGTGCTACAATAATTGCCTGATGTGTTGCCGGCATTGAGCTTACAAACTCCATATTTGTTTGCAGTAGATAGTTTACGACTCCTCCAGCATTCCAGACTAACCCGACGATGCAAACAACCCAAAAACTCCAATGCAACTTTATCGGTGATTCGTTACCCATTTAACTACCTCCGAGATACTTCATATGCATAACGAACAGGATGAGCGGCGCACAAACCGCATAGCGGGTTGCGCATCCGAGTGAGCGTAGCGAACGGCTCTATCCGCTTGTTATGTTTCACTGCCATAACTTCGGTACAAACCTCCATGTTTGCCTGCAATAAGCATCATATTCTTCACCAAAAACGTTTTTCATTAACTTTTCTTCGCTTCGAACATTTATGGACCAAACCGGAAACATCAAAACTGCCCAGCATAAATAAATCCAATTATTCAGTAGCAAGGCAAATCCAACGTTAAGGAACAATAGAAATCCCGCATAAAGCGGATGCCTAAAATATTTATACGCACCCGTAGTTATCAGTCTCTTACCCCTTTCTTTTGGTGGAAGTGATTTTATACTCCATACCACTACTGCAATCCCTAACAGAGTTAAAGAAAAAAACGCAGTAATGCGAATTAAATCACTTGTGAATATTTCGCTAAGGCCAACATAATATTCCAAATAGTATGTAGCTATTAACAATATGATTGCTATCAATGCTCCTCTAGGCCCAGAACCAAATACTCTGTCGTATGGCTTCACCTTTCCTTGACTATTCTTGAAACATGACGCTCCGCATCAGCGGCACATTGCTGCGAGCGGAGCGAGCAGTAATGTGTCCGACTGCATACGCTTGTTATGTGGCAAGCGTGTACATGCAGTGTGTTTATTTTCTAACGCCGACAGTCAGAATGTACTGGTAAGTCAACGCAACGCCCAAATCTGTGCTGAATCCGCTTATCCACGACTCAAAGGCAGACTTCAGGTCCGACCGTCGTTCAGGGTCCAAGGCTTGTGCAGTCGCTCTAATTGGGCCAAAGCCGTCTTCGTAAACCCTCCAAGCGTCTTCCGGGCTGGCAACACGATGAGTCAATTCTCCATTTTCGTGGCCCAACTGAAAAAATGGGCCGAGAGCATCCTGCAGCCATGCGGCATCGCCCCAATTAAATGGCGACGGAGGCGGTGAGGCCTGTTGCGGTGGGGAGGGCATAAATCGCGCGACGACCTGGCGCAACTTCACAGCTGTGCTTTCGGGAAGCCAAGCAGCAATAGCAATACGGCCGCCGGGGCGAACAACCCTCGCCAATTCACTGATTGCAGCCTCTTGATTACTCGCAAACATTATTCCGAAAGTAGAAGCTGCCGCATCAAAAGAAGCATCTGTAAATGGCAGTTTTTCGGCGTCGCCTAATTGCCAGTTGATCGACAGCCCTTCTTCATCGGCAAGCTGACTTGCGGCATCCAGAAGACCCTGCGCGATATCAACGCCTGTTACATTGGCACCCGAGCGACTGATATGGCGCGCGGTCAGACCCGTTCCGGTCGCAATATCCAGAACCCGCTCATCATTTTGTGGGGCGAGACGCATCACACAATGCCGAATACCTTCTGAAATCCCGCGGCTAACCTCATCGTATGCTCGTCCGCCGCTGCTCCACATGTCGGCGACCTTTGCATTCTTCTCGAGTACAACCCCATCGTCATTTGAGCTCATAACACAACCTACTTGCAATTAAGCAATATGAGTGTGAGTGGCCAGTCTAAAAGATCTACCGTGTTAAGAGAATTCACACTTGAGGACGGTCAGATTTGCCAGTGACCGCTTATCTCGTAGAAACTTGTCACATAACGTTGAAGCTCACCGGCAGCTGTGCGTAGGGCGCACTTGTTGCGTCAGCAAGAAGCGTGACCGAAGTCAGCGGTCCGGTGCGGCGAATTGTTATGCGCTGATCTCATTTACAAATCATCTTTATGAAAATGCATATATGCACGTTCAGAGCAATTCTCGCATATTGCACCATTTGTACCTAATAGTAATTTGAGATCATCTTTAGTAGCCCCACAGATGAAACAAGCAATCTCATCGGGGTTGTCTTTCTGTAAATAATCCTTACTGCCATACTCAGTCGCTACTATAACCGTTATAGCTTTAATAAGGCCCACGAATTGATCAATGGAAGATTGATCATTAATACTTCTACCTTTGTTTATCCCGGAAATAGCAATATTAAAAGCAGCATGGTAGTTACCTTCCTCCATGAACATCCTTATCTTATCTATATATGATTCAATATCCATTTCTGCATTGTTTACGGCGCATAACGCCTCGCATCAGCGGCGCGGCTTTGCCGTGTCCGCCTGCATGTGGTTGTTATGTGGGCAGTGCTCAATTGTCAACATGTCTGTTTGCGTCCTGAGCGGTTATCTTTTGGTGCTTGGCAAAAACAGGAGTCAAGTATTAATAACTCTTGCTGCTAAGCGGTTCTACCGGGTAACAAACGGTCGTCAAACGGCACGATAGAACTCATGCGCTCGACGTTCTTTTCCGTAATCAATAGCTGGTCCTCCAGCTTCACACCCTGGCCAGATTTTTCTGATCCGACATAACTCTCGATGCATAAAACCATGTTCGGTTCAACGACTCCGTCTAGAGGGTAAGGTTCTCCTGTGATTGCGTGCGGAATATTGGGGTATTCTCCGGACATCCCCAGGCCATGACCAATGCAGTAGTATCGACTCGCCTGGTATCCCCCAGGTATTGGCCAGGCTGACTCCGCGATTTCCTGAAAAGTGACACCGGATTTAATCAGCTCTACATTATGGTCGAGTTGATCTTTGGCCTTCAGATATAAACCCTTCTGCTCCGGGCTTGCCGAAGCATTCCCACACAGGTAAGTACGCGAAAAGTCGGTGCAGTACCCTGCGAATCCGATCGTGTCGGTATCAAAACAGATCAGATCTCCAGCCTCCGTTTTACGGCTACCGGCCTCTTGAAAATACGGATAGGTGCGGGGACCACTCTGAAATAACCGGGTCGATACATACTCACCTCCGGACGCGATGAATGGCCTGCTGAAATCTGCCCAGATTTCGGTTTCACGACGGCCTGGTTCGATATGGGCCTCCATTTCACTGGCGGCCTCCACCACACGATTGAGGGCTTCTCGAAGCAGCAAAATCTCGCCGGGTAACTTTATCTTGCGAGCCGCACTTAAAATCGAGTCAGCATCGCTGATCGAAAATCCTTCAGCACGCAGGGCATCAATACAGGGATACGGAAAACGGTCAATAGCCAAGCTATCAATTCGAAAACCTGCGTCTTCCACGGCTGCAGCTATCTCGCGCGCCATTGCTCTTGCCTGGCTTTCTGGATCACCCCCTGAGCTAACGTAACAGAGACCACGTCCTGCCCGCACATCGTCAATTGTCGACCGACTCCGGGCAAGATGCCCACAGCCAAAATATTCATATAAAATTGCCGGGCCTTCAGCAAAGATCAATAGGTAGCGAGCCGGGGTTCGGGTGGAAAATATCGTCATATTGCTGGCCCCGGTAGCGTACTTGATGTTAATTGAATCCAGTATCAACATTACCGGGGAATTTAATTTTCGCATCGTTTCACGAAGTCGCTGTTGTCTCTCAATTTCTACTTCGTTAATCTGTTTTTCAAATTGTGGCTCAGTATTACTCATCTATTCTCCAGAGCAGGCATGGGGCTGTAGAATTCAGGTCGCAAACAATGGCGTATCGCTTAATGTTCTATCTACGGATAGCCTGTTACTGGACGACAGTAGCATTTCGTAACAAAGCCAGGTTTTATTCGAATTCAACTATCGACACCAGCCACATAACGCTCAAATCAGCGGCCCAGCTTTAGCTGGGCCGGTCTGCATTTGCTTGTTATGTTTTTCATGGCAGCGCTGCAAGGACAGCTTCTGGCTCTAACCTTCTACGGTAATCGGGGCCGCAGTCGGCGAGTCGTACTCTTTGGTCTTTTCCAATAACATAGGTGGCTGTAATCGGTACTTCCCATGATCCGTTTCCATTTATCATTCCTACATCGGTTCCAAAACTAGACAATTTCTCCCTTGCTGCCTTAGGCAGTTCGTAAACCAGACCGTACATTGCCGCTACCTTGTTATTCGAATCACTGAGGAGTTCAAATCTTATACCAGAGGCAGCCTTGAATTCCCGGCAGATTTCAATCTTTTCTGGTGCTATCGCAAAAAGCTTTGATCCACGGGCTTCTAATTCTGGCACGTGGTTGTCCCAGAATTTCAAAGCAGCGTTACAAAAGTTGCACCAACTACCTCGGTAAAAAGTGAGGATGATGGGGCCATCCAACACAATTTCACTTAGGGTTACTACTGTTCCTTTGGTATCTTTGAGGGAAAAATCCTTAGCCAAATTTCCAACCTCAGCGACTGAAGTGCTTTGCAAATGAAGCTCAGCCGCATCTATCTGCTGCTCGAACAAGGAGGTGATTCCACCTCCATTGCGATTCACTATGTCAGCTTCAACATCAGCTAGTTCTTCGTTTAATGTCACGTTACCTCCAAATTTATACAAACATAACGATTTGCATGTGGGGCGCGCCGCTTTTTGGCGCGTCCCAGTGAGCGGGAGCGAACGAACACAATGCACTTGTTAGGCATCCCGCGCGCCAGGTTTCTACTTAATTCCAAAAACATCCGGCGCCGCCAAAATCTTCATGCGCAATCTCGACATCCGCAGGATGCAGACCATCAATCATCCGAGCGTTGATGCCCATCGCCGAATATTTTTCATTCAAGGGCAACCAATGCGTGGTGCAACCACAGACCTTGCAACGGTGGAACTCAAGCGTTTTATCGCCCCAAGCATACGTGGATGTGGCTCCTTCAGCATAGATGAGAGAAACATCTTCGAGAGCACGGTAGACCCAAAGGACGCCAAGTCTTCTGCAAATTGAGCAGTTACACTCGGTGGCCTTCTCGGGCACGCCGGTAAACTCAACGACAACTGCGCCACAGTGGCATGTCGCTTTAGATGTCATTTTAGATTGATCACAATTTTGCATAGTTGTAACCCAGGCGCCTAACGTCTAAGTTTACCGGGCCGAAACCGCATCGCGGTTGAGGGTCCGAGCAGGGCTTGCCCTGCGTGGTTGAACACCTTGTTAGCCATTTAGAATTCGTATTCTTCAACTATGAATGCTGATGACCTTGAGTGATCAATAAAATTTCCTTCATCCTCAAGCAAAGCAGTTCCTAATTTCTGACCTTCAGGTGAGCTCATACCTTCCATTAGGGCTTGTTCAGATTCAAACCACACTTCAGCAATGCCATCATATTCTGGCAACATACCTCTCGAGGCTCTTAAACCTTCATTTATTTGTGTGTCCAGCGTGTGGGATTGGACATATTTTTTTGCACCCATAACGCCAGCATTTTCCATAAAGAATGGGCCATGTTTGTTCATCCAATAATCTTTGAATTCTTCACGAGACATATCCGGGTGTCGAGTGATACACATAACAAATTTGATCATAAACTACTCCTAATTATTAGCTACTTGTAGTGGTCAACAAATTTCGGACACTTTGTTAAGGCGCTTTTCGTAATTCATTGGTGTCGTATGCCCAAGCGTCGAGTGCAGACGTTTTGAGTTGTAATATACCGCCACATATTCTCGCACATCAGAAATCGCTTGCTGCCGGGTTGGGTATAAACGATCACCGGTCCATTCGCGTTTCAGGCTGCTAAAGAAGCGTTCCACCGGCGCATTATCCCAACAGTCGCCCTTGCCACTCATGCTGCAGATCATTTTGTGTTGCTTCAATAATTTTTGATACTCGTGGCTGGCATACTGGCTGCCGCGGTCGGAATGACAGATCAGGCCCGGTGGCGGCTTTCTCAGATTGACTGCCATCATCAGTGCGCGGATTACCAGCGCTTTTTTCATGCGCCGATCAATGGACCAGCCGACCACACGGCGGGAATACAGATCAATCACCACCGCCAGGTAGATCCAGCCCTGCTGGGCCCAGAGATACGTGATATCCGTGCCCCAGGCCTGGTTCGGTGCAGACGGAGAGAAATCCCGGTTCAAGACGTTCTTCGCCACCCGAAAATCGTGCTTGCTGTCCGTCGTCACCTTATATTTGCGCTTCTGTTTAACTTTGAGTCCCAGTCGCTTCATCAGCCGACGCGTCTTGTCGCGGCCGATCTCAAAGCCCTCGTCACGCAGGTTCCGCATCATCGTGCGGCTGCCCAAGCTGCCGCGAGAAGCGGCAAACAACGCTTTCATGCGACGCCGCAGCGCCAGTTCCTGTGGCGGGACCACTTTGCCTGGCTGAACTCACCAGTCATAGTAAGCGCTGCGCTGAACACCGAGCATCCGACACAAGCATTTCACCGGGTAGTCGTTCGAGTGTTGACGGATAAACGTGTACTTCACTTCATTTCCTTCGCGAAGTACTGGCTCGCTTTTTTTAAAATCTCTTTCTCCATCCGCAGTTGGTGGTTCTCCTTGCGCAGCCGCTTGAGCTCCTCACGCTCATCACCGCTCAACCGAATGCCCGATGCTTCTTCTTCAAACTGCCGGCACCAGCGACCAATCAAATTGGCGCCAACATCCGGGCTGCGCGCCGCCTCTGAAATCTTGTAGCCCTGCTCCGTGACGAGCGACACTGCTTCTCGTTTGAAATCTTCCGGAAAATTGCTTCGCTTTCTCTTTTCTGTTGTCATCGTTCACCTCGTTATTGCAGTTTAACGCCTTAACTCGGTGTCCGGATCTAGTAGACCACTTCAACTCGAATTATTATGAGTTTAAGAATGATTCAAGATTTTCCGTTACCGTTTTTCCATTCGCTACGAGGCGGAATTCTTTCTGTTGTATCCCAGTGCTCAACAATTCTTCCATCTTTTAAGCGGTAAAGATCAAAAAAGGAAGAATGGATTTGTTTGGCATAACCTTCGCATACTGAGAGAACAAAATTACCCTCCGCTAATATCCTATGACATTTTTTATACTCGCTAGTAATGAAACCATCACTATCTGAACGAGATAAAACTCTTTTTAATTCAGTTAATTCATCACCTATGTCTGGGTTATGCTCCGTGTAATGCTCTTGGATGATGTAATCATTCAATCTATCGAGGTTACCTTGTATCAAAATATCTTCTACAAACAATTTAATAACCCTACGATGGTTTTCTGTTGCTTCATGATCTGTCACTTCGGTAATGCCATCAACCATAGAGTGGCCAGAGTTATTTGGCCCTTTCCTTTTTTGAATATTATCCCAATGTTCAACAGCTTGACCGCCTTCAAAGCGAAAAATCTCGAAACCTATATTCCGTGTAGCAAAGTCATACTCAGTATGGGCGAAAACAAAATCGCCATCTTTAAATACTCTGACGATATTTATACGTGGAGATGTTTTAGATAGACGCTTAAATAACTCTGCCAATCCCTCACTTCCTTCATATGTTTGCGGGTTGTGTTGACTTGCCTCGTCATAATTAGACCATTAGTTATGTTAGGGTTTCTCAAACGAGGAGGGACCGATGAAAGGCGATCGATTTAGCGAAGACAAGATTATCGG